>JBGOTC010000120.1:0-8465 GCA_041476305.1 Terriglobia bacterium | reverse complement strand
TCAGCCGGGAGCGGGCGGAGGTGGTGGGGGAGCGCGAGGATTGGGCAAAGTATCGCGCGGAATTCGACACCATCGTGGGAGAAGCCATCCGCGATGCAATGATTCCCGGCCGGGAAGCCATCGATCGAATCTTCAAGAGTCTTGAAAACGCGGGCACTCCGGTGCTGGATGAGAATGGGAAGGCGTGGATGGAGATCCGGGAACCAGGGCAGGTGCGAAGGGTGGGGCTGAACACAGGAAACATCTTCACCCCGGGGTCCGACTTTACACTGTCATACCAATTGATGCTGGGGCACATCGACCGCGTATTGAAGAGCCCCAACCGCAGCCGCGAGGGCATGGCGGAATTCAAACAAGATTGGGCGCTGTTACAGCAGGCACGATTCAGGTCCATCGCTTCCGCCGCCTATTCCCCCGCGCGGCCCGCGCATTAGAAGCAATCCACCCAATGGAATTTGATGTGTTAGAGTAACGCGTCAAATCCACTTCGCCATGGAACACAAGCCCGCACCCGCGCACGTTGGACTTCCGCCTGAAAAGCTGAGGTGGCGGTGCGACCCCAGCCGCGTACCCTACGAGACGACGGCGCAAGCCGAGCCGCTGGAAGGGGTGATCGGCCAGGACCGCGCGTTGCGAGCCCTGAAAATGGGGATTGAAATTTCCGCACCGGGCTACAACGTGTTTGTTTGCGGGCTGGCGGGGACGAGCCGGGGAAGCACCATCCGGCGGATCCTGGAAGAGCTCAGGCCCGAGGCCTGCCAATCTCCCGACCGGTGTTACGTCAACAATTTCAAGAATTCCGACCGCCCGCGTCTCTTGACACTGGAACGGGGACGCGCCAACGGATTCAAGAAGGACATGCAATCAGGGATCGAGTTCCTGCGCCGGCGGATCCCGCAGGTGTTCGAGGGCGAACCGTTCCAGCGGCAGAAGGCGCGCATCGTGGACCGCTACACAGCGCGCGAAAAGGATTTGATGGACGATTTCACGCGGCGCATCGCGCGCGAGCAATTCGCGCTGGGCCATATGCAGGTAGGCGCCGTGGCCCTGCCGGAGATTTTCCCCGTGCTGGAAGGGCAGATGGTGCCCATCGAGGACATCCCGAAGCTGGTGCATGAGGGAAAGATTGAAACCGGCGCGGCGGAAGACCTGGAGCGGAAGTACGAGCAATTCCGGCAGGAATTCACGGTGGTTTACCGCAAGACTCTGACGCTTTCACGGGAACTGGCGAGCGAGTTGAGCTATCTGGAGCAGGAAGCAGCCTCCGTGCTGGTGGATGGAGTGATCGAGGAATTGAAAGAAAAATATCCGGGTCCCACAGCAGGAGAATACCTGGAAGAGGTGCGTCAAAATATTCTGGACAACCTGGAACCGTTCCGCGAACGCGAAGGAGAAGAGGACCATGAGACTTCCGTAGAGGCAGCGCCGCGCGGGCCATCCACCGACCGCGACCCGTTTCGCATTTATGGCGTGAATGTGATCCTGGCGCACACGGAAGACGACACGCCGCCGGTCATCTTCGAGACCACACCTACGTACCTGAACCTGTTCGGGACCATCCAGCGCAATTATGACTGGCGGGGTTCCTGGACGTCCGACTTCATGGACTTGCGCGGGGGATCGATGTTGCGCGCGGACGGCGGCTACCTGATCCTTTACGCGTTTGACGCGCTGACGGAGACAGGGGTCTGGAAGACTCTGAAGCGAACGATGAACCACGGGAAGCTGGAGATCCAGCCGATGGATCTGCTGTTCCCCATGGGGAGTTCGGGATTGAAACCGGAACCGGTGGATCTGAACGTGAAGGTCATCCTGATCGGCGACCGGGAACTTTACGAGATGTTCTACACCTTCGAGGAGGAGTTTCAGAAGATTTTCAAGGTGCGCGTGGAATTCGACGATGAGATGCCGATGGCCGATGAAGTGATCATGGAATTCGGCGGGCGGCTGCGCAAGTTGTGCGATGACGAAGGATTGTGCCCTTTCGAGCGCGGCGCGGTTGCGGCGTTGATCGAATATGGGGTGCGGATTGCGGGGAGGCGCAACAAGGTCACGGCGCGGTTCGTGGACCTGGCGGACCTGGCGCGCGAGGCATGTTACGCGGGGCGGCAGGGAGGGGAAACTCCCGTGACCGCCGAGCACGTGCGGCGCGCGCTGGAAGCGAAAGTGGAGCGGCACAACCTGATGGAGACGAAAATCCGCGAAGTGATTGATGAAGGCACGCTGCTGGTGGATACGAAGGGGTCGCGCGTGGGGCAAGTGAACGGGCTCAGCGTGATCGAAATCGGCGGGTACATGTTCGGCAAGCCGGTGCGGATCACGGCTTCGGCGGCGCTCGGGAAGAGTGGAATCATCAACGTGGAGCGGGAAGCGAATATGAGCGGCAAGATCCACGACAAGGGGATCCAGATTATCTCGGGATACCTGCGGCGCGTGTTCGCGCAGGACAAACCTCTCTCGCTTTCGGCGAGTATCTGCTTCGAGCAATCCTATTCGGGCGTGGATGGAGACAGCGCCAGCTCAACGGAAATTTACGCGCTGCTCTCCGCCCTTGCCGACCTGCCCATTCGTCAGGAAATTGCGGTGACCGGTTCGGTGAACCAGCAGGGGGATATACAACCGATTGGCGGAGTGAACCAAAAAATAGAGGGCTTCTACGACGTGTGCATGTTGAAAGGCCTGACGGGCACGCAGGGCGTGCTGATGCCCAGCGAAAACGTGGAAGACCTGATGCTCCGCGAGGACGTGATTGAAGCCGTGCGGGCAGGAAAGTTTCATATATTGCCGGTGGCCACGATTGAGCAGGGGATTGAGGCGCTCACGGGAGTCCGCGCGGGGACGCGCAGCGCGGATGGGAAGTTCGACCCCGGGACAGTGTTGTGGCTGGCGGACGAGCGTCTGCGAAAGATGGCGCAAACGCTGAAGGAATTTGAGTAGCGGTATTCTGAATTCAAGCCCCGGAGACAATTTGAAAATGAAAAGCCCCCCGGTTCCTCCGGGGGGCTTTCTCTTAGAGCCGAGAATGACCCATTAAGATGCAGCCGAAGAGATGAGTCTAGGTCGTTGGTTTCGGCGCGGCGCCAGCGGCGTCTTTGGGAGTGGACAGGTAACCGGTGATGCGGTCCTTGCCGACCTCAAAGACAACGAGCTCGTAAGGCGCGCGCGCGCCGCGAACGTAAAACTGGACGAGATCGTTCACGGTCTTGTCCCGCTTTTCGATCTGCTTATCGTCGGCCACCACGATGACGTTGAAACGATAATGCTTGGTGTCAACTTTGGTGAGTTGAAGTGCAATGGGCCCCACTTTTTGCGGGGATTTCGTCTTCGTCAAAGTGAAGTCATAAATATTGCGTTCGCCGAGCTTGCGAAGGGCGTCGAGTTCTTCGTGGTTGCGGGCAATCAGGCTGCCCTGGTTGGTGAGGTCGCCCACGGCGCTGGTGAGCTTGGCCTTGGTGGCTTCCAAATCTTTCTTGGTGGCTTCGATATCGCCCTTCGCGCCGGTAACCTCGGTGGAGACCTGTCCGATCTTTTGCTCGCTCTCTGATTTGACCGCGCCGATTTGAGCGGTCAAACGCGCGTCGCTGTTCCTTTGCTCTTCCTGAAGCTTCTGGGCCAGACTGTGGGCCTGCGCCACTTCCGCCTGCGTCAAGTTCACGTGCCGGGAAGTGACTTCCAATTCTCCGCGCAGCTCCGCGATGCGGCCGTTGGCCTGATCGAGGCGCGCCGAGAGCTGGGCAGACTCGCTCTGCGCCTTGGTGATTTCGGCGGTGAATTTTTCGCGCGCCGTGTAACCAGCGTAGGCAAGGTACCCAATGCCTGCGATGAAGATGAGGAACACCAAGTAGATCCAGCGCGGCAGCGGTGAAGGCTGAGGCGGCGGGGCAGATTCAGACATGGGCTGACCGGATGTGATGCTCATTCTTCCTCCATAGGATTCGTCGACGCTGGGACGCCGTTGGCAGATTTGATTATGGCCGAGGGGCCACGGGTTGTCTATGGGAGCCTACGGTTCCCTGTGCGCCGCAAGTCGAAGAGAGAGGGGAGAAGAGTCCTGAGTTCAGGGGAGTTGCGTGTCGTATGATCCCCTGCGCGGAGAATGGGGGCAGGCCATACGAGAGACACCCGCCATCAAGAGGAGGTATCAGAAATCGTCCCGTCTGTCCCCGGTCTCCCAACTATGCAATGCGGCTCGGGATTCTCGCGAAGAATCCAGTAGTCGATGTGCGTTTTTTTCGTGAACGCAATCAATGCACGCGTGTCGTTACCGTGGAAGAGGAAAAACCATATCTAGAGGCTGGGACTCCCTTTCTGCGAGATATATCAATCGTCATGCTGGAGACAGGGATGCGGCCCGGAGAGGTTTACCGGTTGCGCCGTGATGACGTGAACTTGGAACTCAGAAGTGCTCACATCCGGTCGGGCAAGACTACCAATGCTTCGCGATATCTTCCACTGACGGAACGTGCGCTCGCAGTTCTAAGCGCCCGAGTGACCGATGCTACTTCCGAGTGGTTGTTCCCATCGCCATCAGATTCTGGAATCCATATCCTGGATGTTCGCAGATCCCATGACGGTGCTATTCGGCGTGCGAAGATAGCTCCACCCTTCCGACTGTACGATCTTCGCCATACAGCGCTTACACGTATGGCCATGGCAGGCATAGATCTTCCGACACTCAAGGAGCTTGCTGGCCATTCTCAGATCCAAATGACCATCCGGTATGTGCATCCAACACCCGAGCACAAGCGTCGTGCCATCGAAGCCTTTGAAGGATTCAGAAGAACTCTATCTCAGCAGACAACGAACGCTCATGGGTAACGGTATATCGATGTCAAGACGAGATTCCAGGTGAGTCTTCGATTGTGAGGGAGAGTGGGAGAGACTTTTTCGAATTGAGAGCTGTAAGACCCCATGGTTCGACAGCCTCATCACAGGCTGTTCCCTAGTTTGGGACGAACATGGGCCACCCGCCAAGTTTTCCCGCCGTCTATTGTGCTAGCCACGGTACCGCCATAGCCAACGGCCCATCCAGTCTCACTATTAAGGAAAAAGATGTCCGCCAAGAAGGCCTTGGACGTTTCACTGTCGCTCAGATGAAAGACGGGCTCCCACGTCTTCCCGAGGTCAATGCTTTTCAAAATCGTTGAATCGGATGGAAGCTTTTCTCCGGATAGCTGGATGGTGCTGCCAGTTGAAAGAGACGCCGCGACTACGAATATAGTCTGGGAATCAGCAATGCACATCTGTCTTACGATCTTCTTTTCCGGAAGAATGACAGGATTGATGGTGTTGCCACCGTCGGTGGTTTGAAGCAATGCCCCCGCACTCAAGAAGCCTTCCATTTCATCAACGAATGACAATGAGTAAAGGGTGTCCCACTCGTAAGGGCCATGGGTTATCCAACTAACACCGGAGTCCCTTGATGTCAGAAGTCGATCTCTGCCAAGCACCAGCAGCATGCCCGAAGGAAGCACCGCAACCTTCGTTAGATCAACTGTTGTAGGAATAGTATGTTTCGTCCAACTCTTGCCCTTGTCATCGGAGCGAACGAAAGCTCCGTGCTTGCCAACAGCGAAAACAGGCCCGGAGGGCTGAAGTGCTGCAATCGAGTACAAATCTTGGTCGGTACCGGATTCGACTAATTTCCAGGTTTGTGCGCCGTTTGATGTCGCGATAATCGTGCCGCCGCTTCCAACAGCCCATCCTTCTTCTGAACCGAGAAAACAAATACCATTCAGCAAGACTTTGGTTGTTTGATACACTATCTTCCATTCTCTTCCGCCATCGCTGGTCTTTAGGATTTTGGTAGATTCGACTCCGGATCCAAGAGCAAATCCATTGCGAGCATCTGCGAAGAAGACCCTGCTCAAGTCTGGCCCAGTAGATGGCCCGCTGGCTGCATGTGAACCACACAAGAGGAATTCTACCAATACAATCGCGTACCGTAGCCTGAGCATCTAGATCACCTTTTGCCTTCAAGTTGCCATTTCAATAAATGCTGTTGCCCATTCGAATCGTGGAATGATGTGGTGCAAGTTCCATCTTTACAACTGGGACGGGTGGCCCAGACACGGTTCCCGTCTCTTGTTGACCAATGCTCACAATCGAAGAATACCACTAACTTAGCTCACCGGAGCGTTAGGGTGGACAGGGGTGGGAGTGGGTGCCCCAACACGTCGGAGTCACGTGTGGGGATTTTCTGAGTTGAGATCGAATCATTTAACGGGTGGCAATGAAACTGACCTGGGGAGAAGTCAAAAACCCCAGACGCGATTACGGCGTCTGGGGCACCCGTCCCGACCTACGTCTGGGCCACCCGCCCTCACGGGTTGTCTACGGGCGGGAGCGCTTTGAGGGCCAATGAGCCTCGACGGTGGTGGTGAGGCCGCCGCGAGGAGTGAACTCGCCTCGC
Organism: Terriglobia bacterium; assembly: GCA_041476305.1. Classification (GTDB taxonomy): domain Bacteria; phylum Acidobacteriota; class Terriglobia; order Acidiferrales; family UBA7541; genus DASTCZ01. Next base: position 2,053 of record JBGOTC010000120.1, on the reverse strand, counting down.
ACAGAGCACCAGACCGGGCGGGCGGCTTTCACAATGTCGCGCAAGATCCGATTGACGGCGTTTTCGTAAAAAATTCCGAGGTTGCGGTAGCCAAGGAGATAGAGCTTCAAGGATTTCAATTCGAGGCAGGACTTCCGGGGGCCGTACTCAATGACGATGACGCCGTAATCGGGCATGCCGGTCTTCGGGCACACCGAAGAGTATTCGGGGAAGGTGGTGGTGATGCGATACCCCGGAAACTGATTCGACCAGACTTCCAGCGCGGGCAATTTGGCTTGAATGCCTGCGCGCGCGTGACCGGCGGTGTAAGAAGCCATGGTGAACCCCCTTGTGAGGGAAGTATTCTACACGGATGCGCGACCCGCAATCAGAGTGGGAGACCAATTGATGCCCTGAGGGCCGAGGAGGCCGCCGCGAGCCTCTTGTGTTCAAGGTGCGCCGGGCCTATGCTTCCGGAAAACTCGCCAGGAGGCGTGCGAAATTGATTTGTCCCCATTGCGAGCACGGCTCCTGCCGACGATCGCGGCGGCGGGGCCTGGGCGATTACATCATTGGAGTGGCGGGCCTGCGTCCGTGGCGCTGCTCGGAGTGCGATGCGCGCTTTTATGCGTGGACGGTGCCCATTTGGCAAGTGCGGTACGCGCATTGTTCGCGGTGCGGGAATTTTGATGTGAAACGCATCGCGAATGAATACGGGGAAGGGAGTCTTCGTCTCCTGTGGCGGTTGGTCCGGTTGCCGGCTTACCGATGCGCACCCTGCCGGAACAGGTTTTTCTCCATTTTCCCGCTAAAGCATAAGGAACATGCGGAATCGGAATCGGCCGCGCATTGACCCATCCATCCGCCGGAAGTCCTTGACGCTCCCGAACGTATATCGGATATTTGGTGCGCCAACCGGCGGTTTTTCCTGGTCAATGATTCACTGGCGCGAATTCAGGCAATCCATCGAGGGGGAATGATGCGAAACGTGAGCCGAAGTCTCCGAAGCGGGGGAGCGAGAAGACTTGCCCTCGGGTTGCTGGCAATGCTGTTGTGCGCGGCACCGGGGCAGGCGCAGCGCGGAGGCCGCGGCGGCGGACAGGACGCCTTCCGATTCCGGTTCCTGGGCCCGGCGGTGGGGAACCGCGTTTCGGCCATCGCGGGAATTCCGGGAGACGCGAGCACGTATTACGCAGGCGCGGCTTCGGGCGGCGTTTGGAAATCCACGGACGGCGGAAACAACTGGGCGCCGATAATGGACAACGAGCCAGTGGCGGCGATTGGAGCGCTGGCGGTGGCGCCTTCGGATCCGAATGTCGTGTGGGCGGGTACCGGCGAAGCGTGGGTGATCCGCGACGTGGATGTGATGGGGAACGGAATTTACAAATCCACGGACGGCGGGAAGACCTGGAAGAACATGGGGTTGGAAGAGACCGGACGCATCGGGCGGATTATCGTGGACCCGAAAAACCAGGACATCGTTTTCGCGTGCGCGGTGGGGCGCGCGACCGGGCCGCAGCAGGAGCGCGGTGTGTTCCGCACGACCGACGGCGGGCAGCACTGGGACCGCGTGCTGTTCGCGAACGATAATACGGGCTGCTCCGGGTTGGCGATGGATCCGCACAACTCACGCGTTCTGTTCGCGGGGATGTGGCAACTGGAGATGCACACTTATGCGGAGCTGAGCGGCGGGCCGAGCAGCGCGCTCTATGTTTCGCGCGACGGCGGGACGACCTGGACAATATTGCAGGGACGGGGATTGCCGCGATCACCGCTGGGGAAAATTGATGTGGCGGTGGCGCCGACGGATTCCAACCGGGTGTACGCGCTGATCCAGACCGCGGATCAGGGATCGCTGTGGCGGTCGGATGACGGCGGGGAAGCGTGGCGCGTGGTGAACTGGGACCGTGCGCTGATTGGCCGCGCGGGATATTACATCCGACTGGCGGTGGGGACCGCGGATGCGAATGAAGTGCTGGTGGCGAACAGCTCGTTCCTGCATTCGACGGACGGCGGAGAAACTTTCCGCCCCGTGCCGTGGGGCGGCGACAACCACGACATCTGGATTGACCCG
>JBGOTC010000119.1:0-8465 GCA_041476305.1 Terriglobia bacterium | reverse complement strand
GCGCGTCGAAGAGCGCGTAACTGATGAAGTAGGGAGCGGGATCAGATTTCGAAAGCGATGCCTGCGCGCGCTTGAGCTCCTGCTGCATGGTGCCGATCAGGAGTTCCGCTTGCGGATCAGCGGCGGGCTGCGCTGTGCCACCTGTTGCAATCGCTATCAGTCCGGCCGCGACAATCAGGCGCTTCATACTTCCACTACGAGGAACAATAGGAGAATTGCGAAACATAGTGTCGAGATGCTCCCTTGGGCGGGTTGTCAGCGGAGACTCTGACCCCATTGCGCACAAAAATTGATGATGCCCCCGATTCCGGCTTTCGGCAATGGGATTCTGCGGAAGAAGTGATTCGCAGTTGCAGGAATTGCGTCCCACCATTGAGCTTGCGATACTGATGGCATGTACAGCCCCCAGGTGCTCGACCACTTCAAGAATCCCCGCTATTCGGGCGAGTTGCCCGGCGCGGACGCCGAGGTGGAAGTCACCAATCCGGTTTGCGGGGATATCATGCGGGTCGCCGTGCGCATGGAGGCGGGGCGCATCGTGGAGGCGCGCTTTCAGGCGCGCGGATGTGTGACTTCCATCGCTTGTGGCTCAGTGCTTGCCGAGAGACTGCAGGGGGGTGTGACTCCCGGTCAGTTGGAGATTTCCGCGGAGCAGATTTCAGAGGCGCTGGGGGGTTTGCCTGCGGCCACATTCCACGGGGCAAAACTTGCCAAGGACGCCCTGGCCGCCCTTCTCGCGAAGCTGCCGGGCCGGTAGCGCCTTCGGCGTCAATTATTGCCGACTGCGCGCTGGAATGCGTCCGGGTCGTTCAGGTTTAGGATCACGCCCTCTTCTTCAGTAGGGACCTCTTCAACATCGCGCGCGTGCTTCCAGACCACAGCGCGCGCTCCTGTTTCCTCAGGTGCGGCGAGCAATTCGACAAACAGTTCCTTCGAGAAAATCACCGGGTGGCCGCGGCGGCCTCGAAAAATGGGCAGGACGATCTGTTTGCCGCTGCGATAAAACTGTTCGATCAGTTCGCTCACCAGAGAAGAAGTAACCAAAGGGTGGTCCACAAGAAAAAAGATCAGTCCATCGACGGGAGTAGAAGCGAGAGCTTGAATCGCGGCCTGCATGGAGGAGAGCTGGCCCTTCTCCCAGTCCGGATTAATCACGGTCATGGAGTTATCAACCCCTGCTCGTTTTGCAATTTCAATGGCGCCCGCGCCAAGCACTACTCGCTGAGCGCACACTTTTGGATGGCGCGAGATTTGGATCAGGTGTTCCAGGAAGGTTTGATCATTGTGCAGAAGCAGGGCCTTGGGCGAGCCCATCCGCCGCGATTCTCCGGCAGCGAGAATGACGGCGCCAAGCATGTAAGGCTCAGCCTCCCTCGGTTTTGGCGCCGCTCTCCAGCAAAGCGCCCAGCGGCCGCACAGCTTTGTGTCCCAGGCCCGTGGCATTCCGGCGGACGGCAATCAATTCCGCGGTGATGCTGATGGCGATTTCTTCCGGAGTCAGCGCGCCGATTTCAAGCCCTACGGGCGCGTGCACCCGCGCCAGCTTCTCGATGGAGATCCCTTCGCGTTCCAGGGCGTCATAAACGCTCAGCACTTTGCGCTTGCTGCCAATCATGCCGATGTAGCGTGCCTCCGTGCGCGCCGCCCAGGCCAGCACGCGCATGTCGTCGCGGTGCCCGCGAGTGACGATCACCAAATAGCTCGACGCGCCGGGCTGCAGCTTCTCGAACGCATCTTCGTAACTTGTGTAGATCTCGTGAGCCATGGGGAATCGCTCGGCATTGGCAAAGGCTTCGCGGTCATCCACAACGCCGACTCCGAATCCGGCGGTATGCGCGGCCTGCGCCAGGGCGATGGAAACGTGGCCCCCGCCAAAAATGTAGAGCACCGGCTGCGGCAGGATTGGCTCCACAAATACCTCCAGAGTGCCGCCACAGATCAGTCCGTTGTCGTAGCTGGCCTCGTGGTTCAAGTTGAAGACCATCTTGCGCGGCGCTTCCAGCCGCATGACGTCCTTCGCCGCCGCCCAGACGTCCGCTTCAACGCATCCGCCGCCAATGGTCCCGGCGATGGAGCCGTCTTCACGCACCAGCATGCGTGAACTTTCGTAGCTCGGGATCGAGCCGTTGGTGTGCACGATGGTCGCCAGGGCTCCCCGGCGGCCAGTGCGGCGCAACTTTACGATTTCTTCAAAAAGGTCCATGGTTAAGTCGATGAATCCCTGGAAAACAGGGTACGGCCCTGAATCGGCAGTGTCAACGGTTTGCAACCCGCTGTGACGATTGCTAACCCATGGACTGGAGAAAAGTCGTGGATGAGCCTTTCATTTGGGGCTCGGTTCGGCTGGACACCCTGCGACGGCGGATGTTAGCGTTACGCGCGAATCATTTGCGCAACATGGAGCCGGATCCCGCGAGGAGAAAGAAATGAAAGCGGTTGTTATGGCGCAACACGGCGGGCCCGAAGTCCTGCGCTACATGGATGTCCCGGACCCCGTAATCGCGCCGAACGAAGTCCTGGTGCGCGTGCGCGCGTGCGCGCTGAACCACCTTGACCTGTGGGTTCGCAAGGGGCTCCCCGGCATCAAGTTTTCTTTCCCGCACATTTCCGGAAGCGATATCGCGGGAGAAGTTGCTGAGGTCGGGAGTCTGGTGACGAAGGTGCGCGTTGGCGAGCGCGTTGTGCTTGCGCCCGGCCTCTCGTGCGGGCAATGCCAGGCCTGCACGGCCGGCGCGGACAATCGCTGCCGGGAATACACACTTTTTGGATATCAGGCCGACGGCGGGTGCGCCGAGTTCGTAAGATCGCCCGCAGCGAATGTTCTTTCCATCCCTGGCAAATTGAATTTTGAAGAAGCTGCTGCAATCCCTGTCGTCTTCCTGACGGCATGGCACATGCTCATCACGCGCGCCGCGGTCCAGCCCGGCGAGGACGTGCTGGTTCTTGCGGCAGGCAGCGGCGTGGGAACTGCCGCCATTCAAATTGCGAAACTTGCCGGCGCGCGTGTCATCGCGACAGCGGGCAGCGATGCGAAACTCGCGAAGGCGCGCGAGCTGGGGGCCGACGAAACAATTAATCATTCAAAGCAGGACATCGCGGAAGAAGCAAGACGCCTGACCGGGAAGCGCGGAGTGGATGTGGTGATCGAGCACGTGGGCGAGGCCACCTGGGAAAAGAGCGTCCTGAGTCTGGCGCAGAACGGGCGGCTCGTGACCTGCGGGGCCACCACCGGCTACAACGGCAAATGTGATCTGCGTTATCTCTTCGCGCGAAACCTGTCGCTCCTTGGTTCATTCATGGGTAGCCGCGCCGAGCTTTTCCCAGTGCTCAAACTTGTGGGAGAAGGCAAGCTCCATCCGGTGATTGATCGAGTGCTGCCGCTGGCAGAATGCGCCCGGGCCCACAAGTTGCTGGAAGACCGCGAGCAGTTCGGCAAGATTGTGTTGAAAGTTTAGCCGGGCGCATCTGCCCGCCGCCATGCGTCAGCTGCCGTTTTCACCCGCGCACTATTTCTGTATATTAAAGGTCCCAGCCGCACGAGATTCACGGGAACCCCGGTGGTTCTCCTGCCATCTAAAGATATGCGGGGCGAATCGGGAGGTTTCCCGGCGGCCCCGGTCCAGCCCGGAGGTTTGATGCAGACTCCGAAGTCCGGCGCGCGGCGGTTGCGGGGCGTCTCTTACCGCACCGCTGTTCTGCTTGTCGCCGTGTGCCTTCTCCTGCCGCCATTTTCCCGGGCGGAGCGCACAAAACTGAAGTCGGGCGTGAACATGTTTTCGACGACACAGGATGTGCAGCTGGGAGAAAAGCTGGCCAAGGAGGTTGAGAAACAGTATCCGCTGCTAAGAGACAAGCGCGTGGACGACTACCTCAACACACTCGGCCACAAGCTAGCCGCCTTCGCTCCCGGCCCGAAGTACTCCTACGAATTTCATTGTGTGAATGACAAGGAGATCAACGCCTTCGCGCTCCCGGGAGGGTTTATTTATGTCAACCGCGGAGTGATTGAAGAAGTGCGGGACGAAGCGCAACTTGCGGGTGTGTTGGCTCATGAAATTTCTCACGTGTCCTTGCGGCATGGCACCAATCAGGCCACCAAGCAACACTTGTGGGGAACCGGCTTCAACGTGCTGGGCGGAGTGATTGGCGGAAACGCTGTGGGGGCGATCGCCTCTCAACTGGGAGAAAGCCTGGCGGCCAGCACCATCCTCCTCAAATACTCGCGCACGGCCGAAACCCAGGCCGACATCCTCGGGACCCAGATTCTCTACGACGCGGGATACGATGCCCGTGCGCTCGTGCAGTTTTTTGAATCCGTAGCGCTGGAGAATAAGGGGAAGAAGCCTCTCCAGTTCTTCTCGGATCATCCGGCTCCGGAAAACCGCATCGATCGCTTGAATGAAGAAATGGACCGCCTAGGCGGCTTGCCGCAGGAGTACACGGCGGACTCCGCTGAATTTCGCGAAATTCGCCGTATCACGTTGTCGCTCCCCTTGCCGCCCTCACTGGGTCCGAAGTATTTGCCGGTGGCGCCGCCCGAGCCCGCATCTCCCTCCTCGACGTTTCGCGATTACACGGGCGCTTCCTTTTCGGCGCGCTACCCTGATAACTGGGAAGCTTACGGGCAGGGGGATTCCGTCAGCCTGTTGCCGCGAATCGGCGCGGTGAGAGACGCCCAGGGAAATCCAGGCACGGCCTACGGCGTGATCGTGGATATTTTTCAGCCGCCGCAGTGGGGAACGCAGAAGGGAATCTCGCTCGCCGGCGCAAGTGATCTGCTGGTGGCTGGGTTGCAGCTATCAAATCCGAATTTGAAAGTCGCGGGCCGTCCGGAATCGATGGAGGTGGATGGGAAGCCGGCGATCTCCATGAAACTCGTGAGCGTCTCACCGCTCGGTGGGCAGGAAAATGACTGGCTGGTCACAGTGTTCCGTCCGCAGGGATTGCTCTATTTTATCTGCGTGGCGCCCGCGAACAATTATGAGGATTACGATCCGGCATTCCAGAAAGTCATCGCCTCGATCCGTCTACGCAAATAGCGGGAGGGAAGACCCACTCCCGTCAATCCGCGGCTTCGTTCTTAGAGGCAGGCTTCCATCGCAAGATGGGTTTCCGCGCCGCGCCCACTTCGTCCAGCCGGCCCACTCGCGTGGAGTGCGGCGCAGTCTTCACCAGTTCCGGATTCTTTTCCGCTTCATCGGCAATCGCGCGCATTGCATCGATGAACAGGTCACATTCTTCCTTCGATTCCGATTCCGTCGGTTCAATCATCATCGCGCCGTGCACGATCAACGGAAATGCGGTGGTGTAAGGATGGAAGCCATAGTCAATCAGGCGCTTGGCGATGTCCATGGTGCCAACGCCGAACTTCTTCTGTTTCGCATCGCTGAACACCACCTCATGCATGCTGGGCGATGCGTAGGGGAGATCGAACACGCCCTCCAGGTTCTTCCGGATGTAGTTGGCGTTGAGCACCGCATCTTCCGTGGCTTGCCGGATGCCGGGGCCGTAAGCAAGCGTATAAGCCAGCGCCCTCACCAGCACGCCAAAGTTTCCGACAAAGGCGCGGACGCGGCCGATAGACGCCGACCGGTTGAACTCAAGCGTCAAAGATCCATCGGGCTTTTTCGCGAGGACTGGCACTGGAAGGAAGGGCTCGAGAATCTTTTTCACGACCACCGGTCCCGCGCCCGGGCCGCCGCCGCCGTGCGGCGTCGAGAATGTCTTGTGCAAGTTCAAGTGCATCACGTCCACGCCGAAATCGCCCGGCCGCGCCACTCCGGCGAGCGCGTTCATGTTCGCGCCATCCATGTAGAGCAGCGCGCCGGCGGCGTGCAGGATTTCGGCGGCTTCGGCGATGCGTTGCTCGAAAACTCCCAGCGTGGAGGGGTTGGTGACCATCAGCGCGGCAACGTCTTCATTCACGATGCGCTTCAGTTGTTCGATATCAATCTGCCCGTTGGCATCCGAACGCACGTTTTCCACTTCATACCCGGCAATCACTGCGGTAGCTGGATTTGTGCCGTGCGCTGAATCCGGGATCAGCACCTTCTTCCGCGGATTGCCTTTGCTTTCCAGATAAGCGCGGATCAGCAGGAGTCCCGTCAGTTCACCCTGCGCGCCCGCGGAGGGCTGCAGCGTAACCGCGTCCATGCCCGTGATGTTGAGCAAGCAAGTCTGCAGCAATTCGAGAATCTTCAGGCAACCTTGCGACAATTCCAGCGGTTGGTAGGGATGCTCGGTGGCCACGCCATCGAGCCGCGCCACGAATTCGTTTACGCGCGGGTTGTACTTCATGGTGCAGGACCCAAGCGGATACATTCCCAGGTCAATCGCATAGTTCCAGGTGGAGAGTCGCGTGAAGTGGCGGATCACTTCGATTTCGCTGACTTCCGGGAAGGCCGCGATTTCGTCGCGCGCATTTTCCGCGCCAACCGCTTTTCTTGCGTCCACCGCAGGCACGTCGAGAGGCGGCAATTCAATGCCGCGCTTTCCGGGCGCGGATTTCTCAAAGATCAGCCCTTCGCTCTGGTTCACATGCAAGCGGGCTTTGCGGATGCTGTCGGTCACTGAGTTCCTTTTTTCTCTACCAGTTCCAATTTCACAGTGGCTCTGCCAATGCGCGCTTTAGAGCCGCGGCCAGAGTCTCAATCTGCGCGCGTGTCGTAGTTTCAGTAACGCAGACCAGGCCGCGCTTGGTGAGTTCCGGATAAAAGGTGCCGAGAGCGTACGGGCCAATAATCTTGTCGCGCCGGAGGGAAGCATTCACGATTTTCACGGATCGCGGCAGCTCAATCACAAATTCGTTGAATGTCGGCCCGGTGAATGCCAGTTTCACGCCGGGGACCTTCGCCAGCTCCGCTGCGGCAAAACGCGCCTTGGCAATATTCTGCGCCGCCAACTCCTTCAAGCCCTCTTTGCCCAGGAGGCAAAGGTGCACCGTGGCCGCCAAGGCACAGAGCGCCTGGTTCGTGCAAATGTTCGATGTCGCCTTCTCGCGGCGAATGTGCTGCTCGCGGGTGGCAAGTGTCAGGCAGAACCCGCGGCGCCCGGTGTTGTCCGTGGTTTGGCCCGCGAGGCGGCCCGGCATCTGGCGCACAAATTTCTCGCGCGTGGCGATCACTCCCACAAACGGCCCGCCATAACTCGGAGCCAAGCCGAAACTTTGTCCTTCCATGGCGACAATGTCCGCGGCAGAGGGCGGCTTCAACGCCCCCAGGGAGACTGCTTCCGTGATGGCGACCACCGAGAGCGATTCCTTCGCGTGAGCAATCTGCGCAATCTGCTCCACTGGCTCAATGACGCCGAAAAAGTTGGGCGATTGCACAACCACGCAGGAGGTGTCGTCGTGCACCAGCTCTTTCACTTTCGCAAGGTCGATCTGCCCGGTCTCAGTGAAACCGGCCTCGATAATTTCGATTTTGAGATTCCGCGCGTAAGTCGCCAGCACTTGCCGGTATTCCGGATGCACAGAGCGTGCCATCACCACGCGCCGGCGGCCGGTGATGCGGTCGGCCATCAGCACCGCTTCAGTCAGCGCGGTGGATCCGTCGTACATGCTTGCGTTCGCGACTTCCTGTACGGTGAGCTGGCACATCAGCGTCTGAAATTCAAAGATGGCCTGCAGAGTGCCCTGGCTGATTTCAGCTTGATAAGGCGTGTAGGACGTGAGGAATTCTCCGCGCTGGATGATCGCGTCGGTCACCACCGAGCGCAGGTGATTGTAAACGCCCGCGCCGAGAAAACTTGTGTATCCCACGGAATTCTCCGCCCCCCGCGCTTTGAAGAAATCTATAATCTCCATTTCGGAAAGCGGTCCGGGAAGGTTGAGCAATTCCTTGAGCCGGAACTTCGCGGGGATCGAGGAAAATAGTTCTTCAGCGCTGCGAACGCCGATCGCCGCAAGCATTTCCTGGCGCTCCGATGGGCTCTTGGGGAGATAACGCATCAGGCGTGCGCTTCCTTGTCCTTCGCGGCAATGTAGGCTTCATACGCGGGAGCGTCCATCAGTCCTGCAATCTCACTCTTGTTAGAGAGTTTGATCTTGATGAGCCAGGCCCTGGCGTGGGGATCCTTGTTGATGGTCTCTGGTGAGTCGCCGAGCTTCCCATTTGTTTCCAGGACTTCGCCTGAGGCTGGCGAATAAATCTCACTCACCGCCTTAACTGACTCAACGGTGCCGAACGGTTTTCCGGCGGTGAGCTTCGCGCCGACCCTTGGCAGCTCCACAAACACCACGTCGCCCAGTTCGTGTTGCGCGTAATCCGTGATGCCCACGGTGCCCGTCTCGCCCTTCACATCAATCCACTCATGTTCTTTCGTGTAACGAAAACCCGCCGGATAGGCCATCCGCATTCCCTCGCTTGATTAGGATTTCTTCGCGCGCTTGTAAAAAGGCGTCGGTACAACTTGCGCCTTCAGTTTTTGCGCGCGGACTTCTATCAGAACCGTGCCTCCGACCGCCG
>JBGOTC010000118.1:0-8468 GCA_041476305.1 Terriglobia bacterium | reverse complement strand
CGGCATTTGAAGAAGGCATCAGCCTCCGCGACGCCTGCCTCAAGCTCGGCTATCTCACCGCGGAAGAATTTGACGCCCTCGTCCGCCCCGAAAAAATGACCCGCCCCTGAAAAGTCCGCGGCTTTGCCCGGCCAGGTTTCGCGCCCCGCTTCTCAAAACTTGCCGCATCCAAATCCACCCCGCCTGTATTAAACTCTCCCCGCTTTCAAAATGACCGGAGGTGCGGCCGTGTGGAATCGTCGCCACTTTATTGGTGTTTGCGCGGGAGCAGGTCTCTCGGGAACTCTTCTGCCCGGCGTGCTCTGGACCCTCGCCCAGGGACGGGGTTCCGTCACCAAAGACATGATCGACGTCGCCGCGAAAATCGCCGACGTCACCATCCCCGACGAATATAAGGACGCCATGTTGAATGGCTTGAACAATGCCACGCAGAGTTACGAGGCCATCTACAAGCTGCACATGGACAACAGCGTCCAGCCCGCCCTGGTTTTCGATCCGCTGCCCATGGGATGGAAACTTTCCACCGCGAAACTCCCCATGAAGATTTCCGCGTCGCCTGCTGTGGCCGTGAAAGCGCCGAAGAATATTGAAGACGTGGCCTTCTGGTCCGTGCGGAAATTGGCCGATCTCGTGAAAGCGCGCACCGTCTCTTCCAGGAACCTCACGGAGATGTATCTCGCGCGCCTGAAGAAATACGATCCGAAATTGAAGTGTGTCATCAACCTCACGGAAGACCGCGCCCTGGCCCAGGCCAAGGAAGCCGATAAAGCCATCGCCGCGGGAAAATATCGCGGCCCGCTCCATGGCATTCCCTGGGGCGGCAAGGATCTCCTCGCGGTGAAGGGCTACCCGACCACCTGGGGCGCGGGTGGCATGGAGCACCAGATGATCGAAGAGGACGCCGAAGTGGTGAAACGTCTTGACGCCGCTGGCGCCGTCCTCATCGCCAAGCTCACCCTCGGCGCTCTCGCGCAGGGCGACCACTGGTTCGGCGGCATCACGCGCAATCCCTGGAACATCGAGCAGGGTTCGAGCGGCTCTTCCGCCGGCCCGTCCTCCGCCACCGCCGCCGGTTGCGTGGGTTTCAGCATCGGCACTGAGACGCTCGGCTCCATCTCTTCGCCTTCCACGCGTTGCGGTGTCACGGGTCTGCGCCCCACCTTCGGCTTCGTTCCGCGCACCGGCGCGATGGCGCTTTCCTGGAGCATGGACAAGATCGGCCCCATCTGCCGCGCCGTGGAAGATTGCGCCATGGTCATGTCCGCCATTTATGGCCCCGATGGAAGAGACCGCTCCGTGCAGCCCGCCGCATTCAATTGGGATGCGCAGCTCAACTGGAAAACTTTGCGCGTCGGAGTCCTGGAGAAGGATTTCCAACTGCAGCCCTTCACGGAGTTGCAGCCGTCCAAGCCTATCGCGGAAATGACCGACGAGGAGAAGCAGCGTTTTGATCGACAGCAAACACAGCGCCGCGCCGCCTTTGCTTCGCGCGAGTACGACCACAAGTTTGATGTCGCCGCGCTCGAGAAACTCAAGGCCATGGGCGTCAAGATGAAGCCCGTGGAAATGCCCACGGACCTTCCTGTCGGCGCCATACGTCCGGTCCTCCAGGCGGAAGCCGCCGCGGCGTTCGATGAGCTCACCCGCTCCGGCCGCGACAAACTCCTCACCGAGCAGGGCCCCGGCGATTGGCCCAACATTTTCCGCCAGTCGCGCTTCATGCCCGCCGTGGAATATATCCAGGCCAGCCGCGCGCGCATGCTTCTCATTGAAGCCACCGCCAAAGTTTTCAAGGATCTCGATGTCATCGTGGCCCCCACAAATTCGGGCCAGCTCACCATCACCAACCTGACCGGTCATCCGTCCATCATTCTGCCGAATGGTTTTCGCGGCGACGATGCTCCCAAGCCCGCGAGCGCGGCCTTTGCCGCGGGCGCCGGCGGCGGCCCCGGCACTCCCGTGAGCCTCACTTTTCTTGGTAACCTCTATGCAGACGCCAAAGTGCTGGCGCTGGCCCGCGCTTATCAGGAAGCCACTGGTTTCCATCTGCGGCAGCCAAAGTTGGACGCCTGAGAATTTGAAATCTGATTCACGCCCCCCGTATCTCTCGCGGGGCTGTTGCCTGACGTTTCCGGACAGGTCGTAGGAAACGCAGGCTTGAAAAGGAGTCTTCCCCCATGAAGTACACGTTTCGCTCCACTCTGCATCTTCTTTGCGCCGTGGCACTCGCGGCAATCTTGCTTTTCGCCGTCGCTCCGGCCCCCGCGCAACAGTCCGGGCAAGGCGCCGCCGATCTTCACGGCTTGAATCCCGCGCAATTCGATAAGACCTGCAAGCCCTGCGAAGAGTTCTACAAGTTTGTGAACAACATCTGGATGACGAACAACCCCATTCCCGGCGCCTATCCGAGTTGGGGCCGCTTGAACGAATTGAACGAGCGCAATCGCGAAGTCCTTCACCAGATCCTGGAAGAAGCCGCCGCCATGAAGACCGCTGCGCCCGGCTCCGTGGACCAGAAAATCGGCGATTACTACGCCACCTGCATGGATACAACCAAAATTGACGCCGCCGGACTCACCCCGCTCGCCAGCGAGCTCGATAAGATTGCGAGGATTTCCGATATTCCCTCGCTCGAAGCCGAAGTGGCGCACCTCCAGATGGTGGGTGCCCGCGCCATGTTCGGGTTCGGCGCCATCCAGGATTTTGAAGATAGCTCCGTGCAGACCGGCGGCGCCGTCCAGGGCGGCATTGGCCTTCCCGACCGCGATTACTACCTGAAAACCGACGACCGCTCCGCAGGAATTCGCGATGCCTACCACAAGCATCTCGTGAAGATGTTTGTCCTGATGGGCGATTCACCCGAACGCGCGGAGGCCGAAACGAACACGGTCATCGGCATTGAAACGAAGTTGGCCGGCGCCTCCAAGACCCGCGTCGAATTGCGCGACCCCAAGGCAAACTACAATCGCTTAACCACCCAGCAACTCGCGGCCCTCACCCCGCACTTTGATTGGGCTGTTTATTTTCGCGCCCTCGGTTTCCCCAACATCAGCCTGGTCAATGCCGCGCAAAAACACTTCTTCGAGCAACTCGATGCGCGGATGGTCGATGTCCCGCTTGCCGATTGGAAGGTTTACCTCCGCTGGCATCTCGTTCACATCGCCGCGCCCTTTATTTCCAAGCCGTTCGTGGATGAGAATTTCGATTTCTTCGGCCGCGCCCTCACCGGCACCACCGAGCAGCTTCCCCGCTGGAAGCGCTGCGTCTCCGCCACTGACCGCGAACTCGGCGAAGCTCTGGGCCAGAAATATGTCGCGCGCGCCTTTCCGCCCGCCGCAAAGACCCGCGCGCTGGCCATGGTCCATCAGTTGATTGACGCTCTCCGGGATGACCTCATGACCCTGCCGTGGATGAGCCCCGAGACGCGCACCCAGGCGCTCACCAAACTCAACGCCATCCAGCTCAAGATCGGCTACCCCGACACCTGGCGCGATTACTCCGCCCTTCGCGTGGATCGCGCCTCCTATGTTCTGAATAATTTCCGCGCTGAAGAATTCGAGTTCCGCCGCGACCTGGAAAAAATCGGCAAGGCCGTGGACCGCACCGAGTGGGGCATGACGCCGCCCACGCTCAACGCCTATTACAACCCCTTGATGAACGAGATCGTGTTCCCAGCGGGCATCCTCCAACCGCCCATCTTTGACGCTCAGGCGGACGATGCTGTGAATTTCGGAGCCATGGGCGCGGTCATCGGCCATGAGATGACCCACGGCTTTGACGATCAGGGCCGCCAGTTCGACGCCCAGGGCAACCTGCGCGATTGGTGGACTCCCGAGGACGCCAGGAACTATCAGCAGCGCGCCGATTGCATACAAAAACAGTTCGACGGATTCGTTGTGGAGCCCGGCCTCAACGAAAACGGCAAACTCGTCCTCGGCGAAAGCATCGCCGATCTCGGCGGCCTGACCATTGCCCACGCCGCGTTCCAGAAGTCGCAGGCGGGCAAGCCCGCCACGCTTTCGGAAGGCTACACGCCCGAGCAGCGCTTCTTCCTTTCCTACGGACGCGTGTGGGGCCAGAACAACCGTCCGGAATTGGAGCGCATGCTCGTTACCACCGACCCTCACCCCCTGGGACGATTCCGCGTCTCCGGACCGCTCGCCAACATGCCTTCGTTCGCCGCTGCTTTCAATTGCAAGCCCGGCGATCCCATGGCGCGTACGGAGGAGCAGCGCTGCCGCATCTGGTGATTCACCCGGCGCGCGCGCACTCGTAAGTATTGGGAGGAACGAAATGATGCTGCGTCTTGCATTTCGCTTGGGGATTCTTGGCGCCGCGGCGCTGATTTCCGCCGCCCCCGCCTTCGGCCAAACCGCGCAGGAATTGGCCGCCCAACAGGATGCGCAGGAAGCCGCTCGCTTGGCCGCTCAACCCTGCAACCCGGGCCCGGTTCCTCTCCCCGCGCGATTGCAGGCCGCGCCCTGGACGGAAACTCTCAAGCAGGGCGATTACACCGTCCGCGATTTCCACTTCCGCTCCGGCGAAACCCTGCCTGAACTGAAGTTGCACTATTACACCCTCGGTACTCCCCAAAAGGACGCCGGTGGCCGCGTCAGCAACGCCGTCATCATCACCCACGGCACCGGCGGCTCGGGCCGCCAGTTCCTTTCCGCGCAATTTGCCGGAGTTCTCTTCGGCCCCGGCCAGTTGCTCGACGCGCATAAATATTTCATCATCCTGCCCGATGGCCTCGGCCACGGCTGCTCCTCAAAGCCCAGCAACGGTCTGCATGCGCGTTTTCCTCACTACGATTACGACGATATGGTCGCCGCGCAGCACGCCGTGGTCGCCGACGCCCTGGGCGTCAATCATCTGCTCCTCGTCATGGGCACTTCCATGGGCTGCATGCATTCCTGGGTTTGGGGTGAGACCTATCCGGAATTCATGGACGCGCTGGTTCCGCTTGCCTGCAACACCGTGGAGATCGCCGGACGTAACCGCATGACGCGCAAGATGGTCGCCGATGCCATCACTTCCGACCCCGCGTGGAACAACGGCGAATACACCTCTCAGCCCCACGGTCTGGTGGAAGCCATCGACGTCCTCCTGTTGATGGGAAGCGCGCCGCTTCAATGGCAGAAAACTTATCCCACGCGCGAGAAGGCCGATACCTATCTCGACGCCCAGCGCAAGACCCGCATCGCCGTCACCGACGCGAATGACATGCTCTACTACTTCAACGCCTCGCGGAACTACAACCCTTCGCCCGACCTGGAAAAAATCAAGGCCAGGGTCCTGTTCATCAATTCCGCCGATGACATGATCAACCCGCCGGAGTTGGGCTTGGCCGAGCGCGAAATCCAGCGCGTACGAAACGGCCGCTTCATCCTCCTCCCCATAACCGACCTCACGCGCGGCCACAGCACGCACTCCCTGCCCGCCATCTGGGGAAGCTATTTGGCGGAACTGCTCCATTCCCTCGGCCGCTGATTCTCTTCCGCGCCCCGCGTCTTGTTCACCCCCGCGGATCGTTATAGTATGCGGCTCCACACCCAATTCATTTCGGTCAGAGGAGAGGGAGCTGGCGATGGAAAACCGTCCGGGCGGGCCGTACCAACAAAGGGAGAGTGACACTCCGTCGAAGTCTCAACTTCTCCCTTTTTTGAGTGAGGGAAAAGCCGTCGTCAACAAGGCCCATTTCATACCTTTCGTTGTTCTCTTCCTCCTGAGTTTCTGGGTGCCCAATCCCTTTCTCTGGGTTGTCGCCCTCCTTTTGGCGATGGGCACCTTCTACGTGATTTATCGCCTTTGTGGAAAATCCATTCAGCCCTGGGTCCCGTTGGTCCCCGCCGCTCTGACTGCCGCTCTCCTGCTTCCCGGTGTGTGGGGAATTTTTGAAGGCCTCTTTGGCATTTTCATCGGGGGCCAGGATCAATTGCCTGCTCCTCAATTCTGGGCGCAAATCCCCTTTCCCACGCTTTTCTACAAGATCTTCTTCTTTGTTGGATTGAAGGAAGAGTTCGTCAAGGCGCTTCCTGTCCTCTTCCTCGCTTTGGCCGCTCCGAAAATCGGCGCGAAATTCGCCCGCGCCCTCGAAATTCATGAGCCGCTCGATGGCATCCTCATCGCCACCGGTTCCGCGCTCGGCTTCACGCTCTACGAAACGATGCTGGAATACGTTCCTCGCGCCATCCAGCAGGGTGGTTTCTCTTCCGGCATCGACCTCCTCCTTCAACGAGTCGGCGGTGATCTCGCCGGACACATCGCTTACAGCGGCTATCTCGGTTACTTTATCGGCCTGGCCATGATGCGTCCCAAGGGTCGTTGGAAGACCATCGCCATTGGTTGGGTTTTCGCCAGCGTCATGCACACTTTTTGGGACGCCCTCGATGGAACTCCGGAGTTGCTCGTCGGTGTTGTCTCCTATGGCCTGCTCGCAGCCGCCATCCTCAAAGCGCGCCAGATTTCTCCTTCGCGCTCGCAGAATTTTGCCACTCAGCTTTATCGCGGTGGTGAACAGCTTCCCGGCCAGCCCGCGGTGCCTCCGCAGAATGCTTCCTGGTCGCAGGTGACCACCGCTCCTCCGCCGGTGGTCCAGGAAGCTCCCAAACAAAAACCCGCGCACGCCGCCAGGGCCGCCGGCCTCACCTTCACCATCGAAGGGAAGCATTTTCCATTGGCCGCGGGCCGCCGCTTTTCAGAAGCTGATATCCCCGTCCTCGTTGCCGCCGGTGCGGACAAAGTCGTCGCGGAAGTCACTTCGCATCCCTCGGATCCCTCCATCCTCGGCTTGCGAAATCTTTCCATCGGTTCGTGGATTGCCATGACACCCAATGGCGAGTCGCGCGAGATTCCCGCGGGCAAGACCATTCGCCTCTCGCCCGGCACCAGCGTGCAGTTCGGCAAGATCCGCGGCGAAGTCACGGGATGACCGCTATTCGCTAGGGAGATTTCGTCATGAGTGGTCCGATGGATTCCTCCATGACCGGCAAGCGCCCGGGCGGCGTGATGGCCAAGCGCCCCCTGCATTTCATCTGGCTGCTCGACTGCTCCGGCTCCATGTCCATCCGCGGAAAAATTGACGCCCTCAACACCGCTATCCGCGAACTCATCCCGCACATGCGCCGCGCCTCCTCGGAAAACGCCGGCGCCGAAGTTCTGATCCGCGCCATTCGTTTTTCCACCGGAGCGCAGTGGCACATCCCCCAGCCCACCCTGCTTTCCGAATTCCATTGGCGGGATCTAAACGCCGAACCCGAATCGCGCACTGACATGGGCGCCGCTCTGCGCATGGTCGCCGATGAAATGAAAATGCCGCCCATGAGCCCGCGCGCGCTCCCTCCCGCTCTTGTCCTGATTTCCGACGGCCGCGCCACGGACGATTTCGACGGCGGCATGCAGGCGCTCCTCGCCACGCCCTGGGGCAAGGCCAGCACGCGCCTCGCCATCGGCATCGGCGGCGATTCTCTCCCCAAAAACCTGAAGCGCTTCATCGACAACCCGGATATTCCCGTTCTCCAGGCCGATTACACCGACGCCCTCGTCGAATACATGCGCTTCGTTTCCACTTCCGTTGTCAGCGGCAGGAAAGTCGCCGCCGTGCCCGCGCCCGCCGTGGCGCAGACACCCACTTCCAGCCTCGTCTGGTGATCCTGAATGGACGCCCCTTCACCAACGCCGGCAGCAAAAATCCACTGGCGCATCATTGGCAACTCCGCTCGTGGAGCCTCTCACTTCAAGTCCGGTCTCCCCAATCAGGACGCGATCAGTTCCTGGCTGCCGGAATCCGGATTGGGCCCGCCAGCCATCCTCGCCATCGCCGATGGCCACGGCAGCCCGCAGCATTTCCGCAGCGCCTCCGGTTCTCAGCTCGCCGTGGAAGCCGCCACCGCGCTCTTGCTCTCCTTCACGAAACTCCACAGCAGTCATCACACGCTTGCGGAACTCCAATCCGATGCCGCCGAACTTCCCCAGCGCCTCGTCGAGAACTGGGCCGCCAAAGTCTCCGCGCATCTCGCGCTCAATCCCTTCCGTGACGAGGAGTTCAGCCGTATCGGCGAGGCTCTCGAAGCTGGAGCGGAAGCCGAAATCGCCCGCAATCCTTCCGTCGCTTATGGAGCGACTCTTCTCGCCGTGCTCATGGATCACTCTTATTCGCTCTGCATCCAGATTGGCGACGGCGACATTCTCTTCGTGGACGACGCCGGCAAAACTTCCCGTCCCGTTCCCGCTGACGCGCGGCTCATCGCCAACCAAACCACTTCTCTCTGCCAGGCGGAGGCCTGGAAGAACTTCCGTCTCCACGTGGAATCGCCCGTCGAGAATCCTCCCGCGCTGGTCCTGATTTCCACCGATGGTTACGCGAACTCCTTTGCCTCCGACGAGGATTTCCTCCAGATCGGCGCCGATTTCCTGGGCCTCGCGCGTGAAGGCGGACTCGATCAGCTCGCCGAGGATTTGTCCGCGAT
>JBGOTC010000117.1:0-8490 GCA_041476305.1 Terriglobia bacterium | reverse complement strand
GCCCTTCTTGTCCTTGTAGGAAACCTCGCATTGCTCGTCGCTCTCGAAGAAAATCACCTGGCACAGGCCTTCGTTGGCGTAAATCTTCGCGGGCAGCGGCGTGGTGTTGCTGATTTCCAATGTAACGAACCCTTCCCATTCCGGCTCGAACGGCGTCACGTTCACGATGATGCCGCAACGCGCGTAGGTGGATTTGCCCACGCAGATGGTCAACACGTTTCGCGGGATGCGGAAGTATTCCACCGAGCGGCCCAGCGCGAAGGAATTGGGCGGAATGATGCAGACGTCGCCTTTGAACTCCACAAACGACCGCGAATCGAAGTGCTTGGGGTCAACAATCGAAGAATTGACATTTGTAAAGATGCGGAACTCGTCGGCCACGCGGATGTCATAGCCATAAGAGCTGACGCCGTAGCTGATTTTCCCCTCGCGCACCTGGCGGTCTTCATACGGCTCAATCATTTTGTGCTCTTGCGCCATGCGGCGGATCCAGCGGTCAGGCCTTACGCTCATCAGGGTCTCCGGAAACTGTTTAATTTGTGGAATAAAAGGCAGCGCATGTTAGTACGGCGCGGCTTGCTTGACAACCCGCATGGCGGTGCATAGCATAAGGCGCCAATTGAACCGCTGGAGGGTTGTGTGATCAAGCTTGACATCGTGAACGCCGTGGTCGCCGCGACGGGCGTAAGCCGCGTAAAAGCGGAGGAGGCGGTGGAGACCGTCTTCGCGGCGCTGAAGCAGGCCATGGGCCGCGGTGACCGCATCGAGCTGCGTCGCTTCGGAGTGTTCAATGTCAGGCCGCGCAAGACCGGAATCGGCCGGAATCCGCGCACGGGCGAAGAAGTCGCCATCCCGCCGGGTAAGGCCGTGCGCTTCAAACCGGGGAAAGAGTTACAGGCGCTCTAGCCCTCCAAGACCCGCCGTCAACATGGATTGACGGAAACCCCCGTATGCCATTGTTTTTCTGTAACTTACGCATCACCCGGCATCAACATCCACTCGCTGAATCTCAAAAAATCACGATAGACTAGTTGCCGCATGCCCAACGGAAACGGGAACGGCCCCATCCCTGTTCAACTGATTCCACCGGAGCCGCTCGGCGGGCGCGCCGGCTTTCCGCGCGGCATGTACATGCCGCCCGTGCGAAAAGGAAGATCGCTCGCGATCGCCATCGGCCTATTTGTTGTGACGGTGGCTTCCACTCTCGCCGCGGGCGTGGACTTCGCCACGGCCTACGCGGAAAACCGCATGCCCGCGTTTGACGATTTCCTTGGCGCGTATGTGCGCGGTTTCCACGATCCAAAAAGTCTGCTGATTGGTTTGCCCTTCGCGGCGACGGTGCTGGGAATTCTGTTGATGCACGAGCTTGGACATTATTTCACTTGCCGGTACTACGGCCTGGCCGCATCGTTTCCCTATTTCATTCCCGCGCCGACATTTATCGGAACCATGGGCGCGTTCATTCGCATACGATCTCCGATCATCAACCGCAAGTCGCTCTTCGATGTGGGGCTTTCCGGCCCGGTCGTGGGATTCCTCATCGCCATCCCGGCGATGGCGTATGCGATCCTGCGCTCGAAAGTTGTCCCCGGAATTGGTTCAAGTTCAGAGATTACTTTTGGCGTGCCGCTGGCTATGCAACTCCTGACCGCGCTTCTGCGCCCCGGCGTGGCAGCCGGCGACCTGCTGCTCAATCCGATTGGCCGCGCGGCCTGGGTGGGATTGTTTGCGACCTCGCTCAATTTATTGCCGGGGGGCCAGCTCGATGGCGGGCACGTGCTCTATTCGCTGGCCAGCGGCGCGCACAAGCGGGCAACACTCATCACAGCGCTTGCACTTGCCCCACTCGCGTATTTCTGGCCCGGATGGATCATCTGGGCCATCCTGCTGCTGGCCATTGGTTTCCGCCATCCGCCATTGATGGATCGTTGGGAACCGCTCGACGCGAAACGCCGAGTCTGGGCTGCAGTAGGCGTGGCAATCTTTGCGCTCTCGTTCATGCCGGCGCCCATCATCCTGCGCGGCGGGTGGTGGAGTGCGTTTTTCAAATGACCTGAGCGGTGCATTGGCCTGTGGTGAGACTCTCCCAATTATCTAGAACAAGCTGAGCGGATCCACGTCCACGATGACGGCGGACTCGGGGATTTCCTTCTTCGCGCAGAATTGAAGGCATGCGGCAAGAGCGGAATGCAGCGCGGCTCGTCCGGGGGACTTCAGCAGGAATTGGAAGCGGTGCTCACTTTTCAAGCGGGCGAGCGGCGCTGCCGCCGGGCCCAGCACGCGGACCAGACTTTTCTCGAGCGGCGCAAAGTGATCCGCAATCTGTCGCGACCAACGAATGGCGTTCTCCACTTTGCGGTCGCGGACCAGCACACTCGCCAGCGCCGCGAACGGAGGGTAGTGCATCAGACGCCGGAAGCGCACTTCGCGGTCGAAAAACCCCTCGAAATCCTGCTGCGCGGCGTCTTGAATCGCGTAGTGCTCCGGGAAAAAACTTTCGACGAAAACTTCTCCGGCTAGCTCGCCGCGCCCGGCGCGTCCCGCCACCTGCGTGAGTAGCTGAAACGTGCGCTCTGCGGCGCGGAAATCGGGCATGCCCAGCCGCAGGTCCGCGGAAATGACTCCCACGAGTGTGACGCGCTGGAAATCGTGCCCCTTGGCGACCATTTGCGTGCCGACCAGAATATCCAGCTTGCCAGCGGCAAACGCGCCGAGGATTTTCTGGTATTCGCGCTTGGTGCGCACCGTGTCCCGGTCCAGCCGCCCGATGCGCGCCTTTGGGTAAAGCTCGCGCAATGACTCTTCGAGTTTTTCCGCGCCTTCGCCCACGAAATAGACGTGTTCCGAGCCGCACTTTGGGCAGGTCTTTACTACGGACCGCGAGTAGCCGCAGTAGTGGCAGATGAGCCGCTGCCGCTTCTTGTGAAACGTCAGAGCGATGCTGCAGTTTTCGCACTGCACCGCGGCGCCACAGCTCCGGCACATTGCAAACCACGAATAGCCGCGGCGGTTGATGAGCACGAGGGTCTGCGCGCCGCTGGCCAGCCGCTCGCCAATTGCGGTGCGCAGGCGCGAGGAGATGGCGGAAGCGCGATGCGTCTGCTTGAAGTCCTGCCGCATGTCCACCACTTCCACGCGGGCGAGTTCGCGGCCCGCGACGCGGGATTCCAGCCGCAACAGCGCGTATTTTCCGGCGCGCGCGTGCTGGTAGCTCTCCATGGAAGGTGTCGCGGAGCCGAGAAGCACCGCTGCGCCCTCAAACTTCGCGCGCATGACGGCGGTGTCGCGCCCGTGGTAGCGCGGAGATTCCTCCTGCTTGTAGCTGGCCTCGTGCTCCTCATCCACGATTACAAGACCCAGTTTTTCGACTGGAGCAAACACGGCCGAGCGCGTGCCCACGACCACGCGCGCCTTGCCCTCGCGCACACGCCACCATTCGCGCGAGCGCTCGGCATCGGGCAGCGCACTGTGCAGCACGGCGACCTGATCGCCGAACCACGCGCGGAAGATTCGGCCAACCCACAATGTGAGCGCGATTTCCGGCACCAGCACCAGCGCCGTGCGGCCGCGCTCCAGCGCATCGGCGACGGCGCGGAGATAAACTTCGGTCTTGCCGCTGCCGGTCACGCCGTGAAGCAATCCGACAGTGAACTCTCCCCGGTCGAGCCAGCCGCGCACTTCGGCGACGGCACTCTCCTGCGCGGGGCTCAAGATGTTCGATGGCGCGGTGTAATCGGCGTCGAAGAGATTCTCCTCCGCGGCCAGCGGCTCTTCCCACGACGTGAGCTTGCCCTGCTTGATGAGCCGACTAACCACTCCGCGCGGGGCGGCGGCGCGCTCCATCAACAACTTCAAGGGCAGCGGGCCGCATTCCTCCGCGAGCACGCGGCGAATGTTCTCTTCGGTCGCAACGGAGGCACGGCGGGGCTTCTTCGCAGTAGCTTCAGCCGTGGCCGCCGCAGCAGGCGCCCACGCGACAATCGTCTGTGTGCGGGTCTTGCGAGGCCGGGAAACCTCCTCCGCTTCCAGTTGCCCGCGCCGCAACAGCCGCGCCGCCGCGGCTTCCCCGCCGGTCAGTTTGCGAAGGGCCGACGTCTTCAGCGGCGCCGGTTCAATCTCCATTAATTCCAGCAGCGCGTGCTCGGTGACCTCGGCCTCGCTGCGGTTTAGTTTTCCGGCAAGCTCGGCCATGCGTTCTCGACCAGCGGGAGTCATACGCAGCACGCGTTCGGCCTTCAGCTCCGTAAGCGGCGGCAACATCGCTCGAAAAACGTCACCTGGCGGCGCGAGGTAGTAGGAACCGACCCATCGGCCGAGATCGAGTAGCGATTCGGTCAGCGCGGGCACGGGATCAAGGACGTGCGCGATTTCCTTTACGCGCCCGGCTTCACCCTTCGCAAATTCGGGAGGCGCGTCGGAAAGCGCGAGCACCACCCCGACCATCGCGCGGTTGCGGAAGGGCACAGCCACGCGGCAGCCCGGAGCGACCACGTCCTCCAACGCCGCAGGCACGGCGTAAGTGAACGTCGTGCGCAGCGGTACAGTCAGCGCGACTTCGCAATAGCGAGCCATTGGCGGGGGATAAGTCTAACAGGAGGGCAGGCGAAATATTGTCGCGGCAATCCGGCAACAAGCGTGCTACTGCTTCGGCGCGGTCCTTGGGATTTTCAGCCCCAGGACGGTCATCACTTTTTTCAGGTCGGTCCAAACATCACCCTTGGCGGCGGGATTGCGCAGCAGGTACGCGGGGTGATAGGTCGCGAGCAATCGCGAGCCGCGGAAATCGAACCACTGTCCGCGGAAGTGCGAAATGGATTTGTTGGTGCCCAGCAGGTTTTGCGCGGCGACGTTTCCGAGGCAGACGATGACTTTGGGGCCGATCACTTCCAGCTGCCGCAATAGAAACGGTGAGCAGGTGGCCACTTCGTCTTTTTCCGGCACGCGGTTTTCCGGCGGGCGGCACTTCACCACGTTGGCGATATAAACGTCTTCCCGCTGCAGGCCCATGGCCTTGATCATGTCGGTCAAGAGTTTCCCGGCGCGGCCCACGAACGGCTCGCCCTGAATATCTTCGTCGTGGCCGGGGCCCTCGCCGATAAAAACGAGCTCAGCCTTTGCGTTACCCACGCCAAACACAATCTTGTTGCGGCGCTCGCACAACCTGCAGCGCTTACAATCTCCAATGTCTTCGCGAATGCGCTCGAGTGAATCGTTCGGCACGCGCTCGAAAGTCTCAAAGAGTGACGGGCCATGCGCGATGGGCAGCACAGCGGCCCTTCCAGCAGCGGCAGCCGCAGGTGATGCCGGTTTCATGGAAGAAATTAGAGGCCGCGAAACTGGCGCAACCGGAACAGGGGGTGCGGGAGGTTTCACTATTCGCCGTGCAGCCAGTGAGGCGGGCGAAATGCCGCGATCGCGGTAGAAATTGCCCAATCCGAGGTCATCAAAATACTGGAGCCAGGCGGCAAGCTGTTCGTTCGATGGCGGGACCCCGTCGCGCGGCATCAGTCTAACGGCGCACCGGTGCGGGAGAGGAAACGGCGGCGCGCAGGCGCGCGACTTCGTCGAGGATGCGCACGGCGACGTCGAACTTGTTCATCTGGAGGAGCCGCACTTCGGGCGCGTCGCGGAAAAACATTGTGACGATGTTCGTATCGCCGTCAAAACCTGCGCCGGGCTGGGTGACGTCGTTTGCCACAATCATGTCCGCGCCCTTCTCGGCGATCTTCTTCTGCGCGTGGGCTGCGAGATCTTTCGTCTCGGCGGCAAATCCAACAACAATGCGCCGCCCTTTTTCCCGCGAGATGTCGGCCAAAATATCAGGCGTGGCTTCAAATTCCAGTGTCAGCTTTCCCGCGCCGCGCTTGATTTTTACATTTGCGGGCGAAACAGGCCGAAAATCTGCAACCGCCGCAGCCATGATCACAATTGTCGTGTCGACCAGATGTGCGCGGACAGCCCGGTGCATTTCTTCGGCAGTGCGTACAGAAACAAACTCCACTCCATCCGGAGGCGTGAGTGCCGTCGGCCCGCTCACCAGAATTACCCTCGCCCCGCGGCGTTTCGCGGCTTCGGCAATCGCGTAACCCATTTTGCCCGAGGAACGGTTGGTCAAGTACCGGACGGGGTCCAAGTCTTCACATGTTGGCCCGGCGCTGATGAGCACGGTTTCATTCGCGAGGTCGTGCTTGATGCCCAGCGTATCGAAAACCGCCTGCGCAATGGCTTCCACGCCGGCCAGGCGTCCCGCGCCGACCATGCCGCACGCGAGATAACCCTCATCGGGAGAAACGATGCGCACGCCTCGCGCGCGGAGCGTCGCGAGATTCGATTGCGTCGCCGCATGCTCCCACATATTGACGTTCATCGCCGGCGCGATAATGACCGGCGCAGTGGTGGCCAGCGCCAGAGTGGTGAGAAAGTCGTTGGCGAGACCCTGCGCAAGTTTTCCGATGGTGTTGGCGGTGGCGGGGGCGATCACCAGCGCGTCAATGCGCTGGGCGACAGCGATGTGCTCGATGGCGCTTTCCACATTCGCGGGCGCGGCGCCTTCCGCGGAAAACATGTCGGTGATGACCTTGCGGCCGGTCAGCGCGGCGAACGTGAGGGGAGTGATGAACTCCTGCGCATGCCGCGTCATGACCACCTCGACCTCGAGGCCCTCTTGCTGCAGGCGGCGGACGAGCTCCGCGGCCTTATAGGCCGCCACTCCTCCCGTCACTCCCACAGCGACGCGCATGTTTCGCTCCAAGCGGAACTAGCTCTTCTTCCGCTTGTTCTCCTCTTCCGTGGTGCCGCCCGCCAGGTGCGGAATATCGAACTCCAGCACGGAGTGCGAGAGTTCCTCCATGGCGATGCGGGTGTATTTCGGCGAGCGTGGATTGGCGATGAGCGGAGCCGCGCCCAGCATCAGCTGGCGAGCGCGGCGCGCGGCTACCACAACATAGGCAAACTTGCTTTCCGGCGGACGATTCTGGACCGTCATCAAAGTTTCACCCTCCAAAGGTTTTCAAAATCTGCTCGACGACCGCCCGGGCCTGCGTGCTGCGGCATCGCGTGCCGAGCCCGATGGCCTGCACTTCCTGTCCGGCGCGTTCGAGATCGTCGTTTACAACAATAAAATCGTATAACGCGAAACTTTCCATTTCCTGGCGCGCCTGCTGCAAGCGCCGCGCTATTTCTTCGTCGGAATCCTGGCCGCGGGAGCGGATGCGCCGCTCCAGTTCCTGGCGTGAAGGCGGCACGATAAAGATGGAAACCGCTCCCGGCACTTTCTCCCGGATTTGCGCCGCGCCCTGCACGTCAATTTCAAGCACGAGGTCGAACCCGCGCTCTCGCGCCAGATCCAACCACTTCCGCGGCGTGCCGTACTGGTGCCGCCCGAATACGCGGGCATGCTCGAGGAATGCACCCTCGAGGGCCATGCGGTCGAATTCGGCCTCGGAAACAAAATCATACCATTTTCCCGGGTTCTCTGTTGAACGCGGCTTGCGCGTGGTGCTTGAAATGGAAAACATGGTGTTCGGCAATTCGAGGAGCTTTTCAACGAGCGTGGACTTCCCGGAACCCGATGGGCCGGAGATGACGAAGACGGTGGTCTCTCTGCCGGGCTTGCTCATTCGATGTTCTGCGCCTGCTCGCGCAACTTTTCAATTTCCGATTTCAGTTCCAACGCCAAACTGGTGATGCGCAGTCCTTCGGCCTCCACGCCCGGCGTCTTGGAGAGCAGCGTATTCGCCTCGCGCTGCATTTCCTGCAGCAAGAAATCGAGTTTCTTGCCGAGTTCGCCTCCGCCGGCAAGCAGATTACCAAATTGTTCCACGTGGCTGGCAAGCCGCGCGAGCTCCTCCGCCACGTCGCTGCGCTCCGCAAGCATGGCGGCCTCTTGCGCGAGCCGCGCGGGGTCCAGCGGGCCTTCGCCAAGCAATTCTTTCAGCCGGGTCTGCAAGCGCGCTGCGAAGGCCGGGCGCAAACGCTCCGCGAGAGCGGAGATCTGCGATGCGCCTTCGGAGATTGCCGCAAGATGCCCGCTCATCGCTACTCCCAGCGCAGCCCCCTCCGCGTGCTGCATCTCTTCCAGCCACGCCACCGCCTGCCCCACACATTCAGCGGCCTGCGCCGAAAGCTGAACCAGACTTTCATGCGAGAGTCCGCCGATGGGCGAGCCCGCCGCGGCCACCACCCCCGGCAACCTCAATAGCGCGATCAGGTCGGGTTCGGCTTTCAGTCCAAATTGCTTGCGCAAATCATCCGCGGCGCGCAAATACCCTTCCGCAAGGTCGCGGTTGACCTGCACGGCGGAGGCGGCCACGGGATCAACACGCAGATTCACATCCACGTGGCCGCGGTGCAGGTGCGCGCGAAGCACGCGCCGGATTTCCGGCTCCAGCGACTCCAGCCCCTCGGGGAGGCGCAAATGAATATCCAGAAAGCGGTGGTTTACGCTGCGGAGGCTGGCACGCATGGCCCAGCCGTCGCGCTCCAGCCGCG
>JBGOTC010000116.1:0-8498 GCA_041476305.1 Terriglobia bacterium | reverse complement strand
GATGAATACGCGAATTGGAGTGCCATTCATAGATCCTCTTGTCGCAATTCTGGCTGGCGCAGGCGCGATGCAAATCGCCGCTCGATTGCCGATGTTCAATCGTCGCCACGGAGAATTGGCGGCGGGGCAGCGAATCCCATGAAGATCCTGCAAGTCACTCAGACCTACCACCCGTTCTTGGAGCGGGGTGGTCCCACGGTGAAGGTGCGGTCGATTGCCGAGGGATTGGCGCGGCGAGGCCACCGGGTGACGGTGCTGACGTCGTGGTATGGCAGACCCTTTACCGCGCGCCATGTGCAGCTTGGCGGCGTTGAAGTCATATACTTGCGCGCCCGCGCGACTTACCGGGCCACAACGTTCAATTCTGGCCTGTTGGCTTTCTGTAAAAAGCGACTGGCCGATTTTGATCTGGTCCACATCTATGGCCTATACGACTTGCTTGGCCCCGTTGTCGCCCACTATTGCCATAAGCGAAGCGTTCCCTATGTGCTGGAGCCGCTGGGAATGGTGCGGCCCATCGACCGCAGCTTTCGGATGAAGCGCGTGTGGCATTCCATTTTTGGCAAGCCGCTACTTCGGCACGCCGGACTGCTGATCGCCACTTCACAACAGGAGGAGCACGAGCTCCTTGAAGACGGTTATTCCCGAGAGCGCGTGGCCCTTCGTTACAACGGAGTCGATCTGAAGGAATTCGCATCTCTTCCGGCCCGCGGGGCATTTCGCGCGGAATGGGCTTTGCCCGCGGACGAACCGATCGTCCTGTTCCTGGGCCGGTTGATCCCACGCAAAGGCGTGGACCTTCTCATCGAAGCGTTTTCGCAGGCCTGTCCCGTGCGCGGGCGCTTAGTGATTGCCGGGCCCGAAGGGGAAATCGGTTACTTGGCCAAGATGCGCGAGCTTGCGCGGGGAAAAGGAGTAGAGGACCGGACTGTTTTTACCGGGCCGCTCTATGGCGATCAGAAAAAAGCTGCACTCGTGGATAGCCAGGTGTTTGCACTGCCCTCCCGGTATGAGAACTTCGCGAACGGCGTCGCCGAAGCAATCGCTTGCGGAATCCCGGTCATCGTCAGCGACCGCTGCGGAATCAGCGAGTTCGTGAGCGGCCAGGTGGGGCTGGTCATCCCCCGCGAGGTCACGGCGCTCACCGCCGCGCTACAGCAACTCTTAACGGACACGGAAGGCTACGACCGGTTCCGCGCTGCCTGCCCGCAAGTAGCCGGCAAGTTGAGTTGGGAAGAATTGCTCACCGCCCAGGATAGTCTGTACGCCCGCGTCCGCAGGAATGGAAATGAGTCTCGTTAAGCAAACGACTTTTTACGATGACCATCCCTTCGATTGGTTCGAGAGCTATCGTGGTGAAGATCTCCGGAAAGTGATTTCGCCGCTCTTGCTGGATGTGATTGACGCCTTGCCGCCCAGTTCTCTAGTGCTTGATGTGGGCTGCGGCCCTGGGCGCGTGCTTTCCTATCTGGCGCATCGAGGGCTGCGCGCGATTGGTCTTGATCGCAGCGCCAACTCCATCGCCCTCATTGTCGGGCGCCATCACCAGTCCGGCGTTGTGGCGGACAATTGCCGGTTGCCGGTCCGAGATGGAGTGAGTGATCTGGTCATCACGGATGGAGTGCTGCATCACACGAGTGATCCTCCACTCGCCTTCGCCGAAGATTGCCGCATCTTGAAGTCCGGCGGACAACTCTATCTGGCCGTCTATAAGCCCGGCGGACGTTACGAGTTTCTCTACCGTTATCCGGGATCGGTGGTCCGGCTGCTTGTGAAGTCCAGGGCCACGCGCTGGCTGGCGCATTCCACGGCGCTACCTCTTTACTACATGGCGCATCGCCTGAAGTCCGGGGGAAGAATCACTTGGCGGGGCGCGCACAACCTATTTTATGATTACTTCGCTTCACCTCGAGTGGCGTTCCTTTCACGGGATGTTGTGGAGGCGCTGGGAAACTCGCGTCGAATGAAACTGTTGCGGTATGACGCGAACCCCAAACAAAACGTTCATTGTTTTCTTTTTCAGAAGCAGTAGGGAATCGCGGCGGTCTGGCAAGCCCACGCCATGTTCATCAGAGACTCTCACTGACCAATGTGCGGCATCTGCGGCACCATCGGCCTGGATAGCGCGGCAGCGGATCAAGCCGTTCGCCGCATGACGGCCCGTCTTGTCCACCGCGGTCCGGACGAACAAGGCATGCTCATCGCTCCCGCGGGTGCGCCTCGCGTTTCGTTCGGGATGCGCCGCCTGAGCATCATCGACCTTCCCGGCGGACATCAACCTGTATTCAATGAGACCGGGGACGTCGCTGTTGTGTACAACGGCGAGATTTTCAATTTCCAGATCCTACGCGCCGAACTCGAACGGCACGGCCACCGGTTCACCACGCGTTCAGATACAGAAGTCATTGTCCACGCCTACGAAGAATGGGGAGACTCTTCGATCGCTCGTCTCCGGGGCATGTTTGGGCTCGCGATTCTGGACATGCGGCGCGATCGCGCCGGGGCACCAAGGGTCTTGCTGGCGCGCGACAGGCTTGGCATCAAGCCGCTGTACTATGCGCAGGCTAATGGCACGCTCCTCTTTGCTTCTGAAGTCCGAGCGTTGCTTGCCAGCGGGTTGGTTCTCGGGCATCTCTCTGTTGGTGCGCTTGATTCCTATCTGATGTTCGGTTCCGTCTGTGAACCCATGACGCTTGTGGATGGGGTCTATTCGTTGCCCCCGGGCCACCTCATGAGCATTTCTGGCTCCGGGCGCATCGAGCCGGTTCTTTCCGAGGCCTACTGGTCCTTCGGCGATGCCGCAACTCACAAATCAGAAAAGCAGCCAACATCCCTCGGGGCGGCTGCCGCAATGGTGCGTCCACTCTTGGAAGATGCGGTCAAAGGTCACCTTATCTCCGACGTTCCACTCGGCGTTTTCCTGAGCAGCGGGCTGGATTCCACCGCCATCGTCGCGCTGGCGAGCCGCGCGCAAGCGGGCCTGCACACGTTTACGGTTGTTTTCCCCGAACAGGAATTCAGCGAAGCGGAAATGGCGCGTGCCACGGCCAAACATTTCGGCACGCAGCACCAAGAATTGTTGCTCGGCGGGGAGGAGATGCTGGAGCATCTCGACGAAGCCGTTTCTTCCCTCGACCAGCCAAGCATGGATGGGATCAACACTTTTTTCGTTTCCTGGGCGGCGCGTCGCGCTGGATTGAAGGTGGCCCTTTCCGGGCTCGGTGGCGACGAAGTCTTCGGCGGCTACTCCACGTTTACTTCCGCGCGCCGCACATCACGCGTGGCGGCGATTGGCCGGAAGGTTCCGCGCGCGGTACGTTCAGCGACGGCGGCGGCTGTGGGACGTGCTGGCGCAGGACGCGGCGATGCCGGACGCAAACTCGCCGCGCTGTGGCGTAATGCGGAATCGCTGCCGCACCCGTACTTCTTCACACGAGCACTTTTTACACCGGATCACGTGCGGGCCTTGCACGGCGCCGCGAAAACATCCGGGACCGACGCTCCCTGGCGAGCGTGGATGACAGAAACCGCGCGCCAGGCCGCGGGCTTTGATACTTTCACCGCAGTCTCTTGCCTCGAAGCGCGCTCCTACATGGTGAATACGCTTCTGCGAGACACCGACTCCGTGAGCATGGCCCATTCGTTGGAGGTTCGGGTCCCGTTGCTCGATCATGTTTTGGTCGAAGCGGTCGCCAAGCTTCCCGCGGCGGCGAAGCAGCGTCGCGGCGTAGGCAAGGCCTTGCTGGTGGAAGCGCTTCGCGGCATTCTTCCCGAAAATGTCATGGGGCAACGCAAACGGACTTTCACATTTCCGTGGGAGCACTGGCTGCGCGGCTCACTGGCTGGGCGTGTGAGTGCCGGACTTGCAAAACCTGCGCCCGCTCTTGCTGGTCACCTCGACGCGGGAACCGTGAATGCCGTGTGGCTGGCCTTTGCCGCCGCGAAAACAAACTGGTCGCGCCCTTGGAGCCTCTACGTCCTGAACCAGTGGTGTCGGCGGCATCTTGAGGTGGGACAAGCCGAAGAGCGGCGCAATATGGCGGCCTTTTGAGGGATTGCCCCATCGCTCAATTCTCTGCAATGGAATCCAAAAAAACCCTGAAGACAACACGCGATAGAATATAAACTCTCTGCAATGAATATCCTGGGGATCAACGCGTACCACGGCAATGCTTCCGCAGCAATCGTCTGCGATGGGCAGCTGGTCGCCGCCGTGGAAGAAGAGCGCTTCAATCGCGTCAAGTACACCGCAGGATTTCCCGTTGCAGCCATCCGTTATTGCCTGGAAACTGCCGGGCTGAAGCTCTCCGAAGTGAATCACGTCGCTATCCCGCGCAATCCCTGGGCGCGCCTGGGCACGAAGCTTTTTTATGCCATGCGCATGCCGAGCTTCGCCCGCGAACGCGCCAAGGTACTCAAACAGTTTGTCGGCATTCCTGAATCGCTGGGGAAGGCCTTCGATTTGGATCCCAAGACTCTTCGCGCGAAATTTCACCGAGTGGAGCATCACCAGGCGCACCTGGCCAGCACATTTTTCATTTCTCCCTTTGGAAGCGCGGCGGCACTTTCCGCCGACGGCTTGGGAGATTTCGCCAGCACCATGTGGGCAACCGGGGAAGGAAACCGGCTCCGCGTGCACGGTTCGATTGCCTTCCCGCATTCTCTGGGGATGTATTACACGGCGCTCACACAGTATCTCGGCTTCTGGAAATTTGGGGATGAATACAAGGTGATGGGCCTCGCCGCCTATGGACAGCCGGAGTTCCTGGACGAATTTCGCCGCATCGTCCTGACCAATGGCGGCGAAGGATTCCGGCTGGGTCTGGATTATTTCATTCACCACCGCACTGGCCCGGAAATGAGCTGGCGGGAGGCGGACAAGACACCCGTGCTTGGCCGCATGTTCTCCGAATACCTGGAACAGCGGCTCGGCGCCACGCGACCGGCCAGCGAACCGCTCTCCGATCGCCATCACAACCTCGCGGCCACCATGCAAGCACGTCTTGAAGAGGTCTTCTTCGGGATGTTGCGCAGGCTCCACGAGCGCACGAAGCAGAAGGCGCTGTGTCTCGCGGGCGGGGTGGCCTTCAACTGTGTCGCCAATGGCAAAATCTTTGCCGAGACTCCGTTTGAACGAGTCTATGTGCAGCCGGCGGCGGGCGACGCGGGGCTCGCTGTTGGCGCGGCGTTCTACGTCCATCATCAGGTTCTGGGGCAGCCGCGGAAGTTTGTGATGGAGCATGCGTATTGGGGACCGGGTTATTCCCCGGCGCAGGTCCGCGCCGCCGTTGAAGAAAGTGAGTTGACTTCTGCGGACTTCCAAATCCGGACTTTGCCGGAGGACGAGATCGCCAGGGAGACTGCGCGGCTCATTGCCGAAGGGAAAATTGTCGGCTGGTTTCAGGGGCGCGCCGAGTGGGGCCCGCGCGCGCTCGGCAACCGCAGCATTGTTGTGGACCCGCGCCGCGCGGAGATGAAAAACATCCTGAACGAACGTATCAAGCACCGCGAAATGTTCCGGCCCTTTGCGCCGTCGATTCTGGAAGAATCCGTCGGCGAATATTTCGAGCGAAGCGACCCTTCGCCGTTCATGACTTTTGCCTACTCGGTCCGGCCGGAAAAGCGTGACCAGATCCCCGCTCCCACCCATGTGGACGGCACGGGGAGATTGCAAACCGTGGGCCGCGCCGCCAATCCGCGTTATTGGCGGCTGATTCGAGAATTCGGCAACCTCACGGGCGTGCCGGTGGTATTGAATACATCGTTCAACGATAACGAGCCCATTGTGTGCAAACCTGAAGAGGCGATTAACTGTTTCCAACGCACACGCATGGACGTGCTTGTGCTTGGCGATACCATTATTACCAAGCGGGAGCCATCGAAATCACAACCACAGAAGAATTAGGGAGCGCAGCGGAAGCCAAATCGTGCACATCCTGCTTTTGAACGAATATTTTCCGCCCGACACCTCCGCCACGGCCAAGATGGCGGCGGCGGTGGCCGAGGCGCTCGCCGCGAACCATCGTGTGACGGTCGTGGCCGGGCGCCCCTCCTACGATCCAACGCAGACTTATCCCTGGCGCCTTCTTCGACGCGAGACGCGTGGAAACATTACTGTCGAGTGCGTTGGGTCCACCGCTCTTCCCCGCTTCAAGATGCGCCGGCGCGTTTCCAATTATTTGACGTATCTCGCGCTGGCCGTGCCTCGCGCCCTCTGGATCCGCGCGGACATTGTGCTGGCCATGACGGACCCACCCATTGCCGGAATCGCGGGAGCCGTGGTCGCCAAACTCAAACGCCGGCCGTTCGTTTACAACATCCGCGACCTCTATCCCGACATGGCCGTCGGAGGGGAGATTGTCCGGCCCGGGTTCCGGGCGCGCCTCTGGGAGCGAATGCACCGCTGGGCGCTGAGGAGCGCGCGACGCGTCATCGTGCTTGGCGAGGACATGCGCGACCGCATCATCGCGAAGGGAGTGGACCCCGCGCGAGTTATTGTGGTGCGTGATGGTGTGACCGTCCCGCCGGAGATCCCCTCACCTGACCATCCGGTGTCACGGGAAATCCGCAGCCCGTTCAGCTTCGTGGCGCTGCATGCCGGCAATTTGGGATTTTATGGTGCGTGGGACACTCTGATGGAAGCCGCGCGGCTGCTTGCTCCGGAAAACCGTGGAGCAACCGGCGGCCCCGGCATTGTTTTTGTCGGTGAGGGCGCTGAAAAGGCGCGGCTCTCCGCCTTGGCGAACGGCACGCGGGCAGTTCGTTTTCTTCCCTTCCGCCCGGTGAGTGATATTCCTCAAGTTCTGGCCGCGGGCGACGTTCACATTGTTACGGTGAAGCGCGGGCTCGAAGGAGTCATCGTTCCGAGCAAGCTCTATGGCATTCTCGCGGCGGGCAAACCGGTGCTTGTAGTTTCCGCGCCCGCGACTGACGCGGCGCGAATTGTTTCGGACGCAAAGTGTGGCGTGGTTGTGGATCCCGGTGACGCCAAGGGTGTTGCAAACGCGATTCGGGATCTGGCCGCGCATCCGGAAAACGTTGCAGAAATGGCAAAACGCGCCAGAGCCATCGCTGGCAAGTATGATAAATTGTCAGAGCTAAAAAAATTCTTGAGCGTTATTGAGGGGGTCGCCGAGGAATGACGGAGAACGGTTACTGGTCAGGCCGTCGAGTGATGATCACCGGAGGTTCTTCGTTTATTGGATCGGCCATCGCGGACCGCTTGATTGCGCGCGGGGCCAAAGTCCGCGCCGTGGACGACCTTTCCAGCGGCAGGCTCGAGAATATCCGCGGCCACGTGGATAGCGGCAAGATCGAATTCATCCAGGCGGACCTGCGGGAGCCGGGAGTTACGCGCGAGGCTGTCCAGGGCATTGACACCATTTTTCACCTCGCCGCGGATCATGGCGGGCGCGGCTATGTGGACCTGCATCAGGCCGGTCCGGCATCCAATTTTTTTCTGGATGGCCTGGTCTTCGCTGAGGCGCTGAAGGCCCGCGTCCGCAAAGTCGTGTTTGCTTCCTCCGGCTGCGTCTATCCGAATTTTCTTCAATCGGATGTTTCCAAAGAGGTTTATTTGACCGAGGACCTGACCAAGGGACCCAACGACGCTGACAATTTGTATGGCTGGGCGAAGCTGATGGCGGAGTTCACGCTACAGGCCTACGCACGCGAGCACGGACTGAAGACCGCGTCCTGCCGCTACTTCACGGTGTATGGGCCGCGTGGCGTGGAAAACCACGCCGTGATCGCGATGATTGCCCGCGCATTCATCAAGCAGGACCCCTTCGAGGTCTGGGGCGACGGCACACAAATCCGCAACTGGACCTACATAGACGACATCGCGGAAGGTACAATTCTCGCAGGTGAAAAGATCGACGACGGGACGCCTGTGAACCTGGGCACCATGGAACGCGTGAAGGTGATCGACGCCGTCAAAATGGTCTGTGAGTTTTCCGGGCATAAGCCTCAAATCAAGTTTTTGCCGAAGATGCCCACCGGACCGCTCAACCGGGTGGCGGATAACTCGCTCGCCAAAAAACTCATGGGGTGGGAGCCAAAGGTTACTTTCCGGGATGGATTGAAGCGGACCATGGACTGGTATTTCGCCACAAAGGACCGCGAGCAGGTTGCAAGGAAATTGAACGGTCAACTCACTGAGCGGTAGGGAGCTCGGATGACGGAATTAGCGGCATGAGTTCCGGCTTGTGGGCATTCGGGATCGCACTGGCGGCTTCGCTTTGCTTGACGTCGCCCGTCCGGCTCCTGGCAATTCGCGTGGGCCTGGTGGATCACCCCGGCCCGCGCAAGGTTCACCTCACGCCGATCCCGCTCCTGGGAGGGCTGGCAATCTTTGCGGCTGTTGCGCTGGCGCTGCTGATCGCCATGGAACCCTCCGCGCGATCCCAAACGGTTGGCATTTTCCTGGGGGCAGTCCTGGTGGGGCTCGTCGGGGTCATGGACGATGGGGGGCTGCTGCACCATCAGGTGAAATTGTT
>JBGOTC010000115.1:0-8554 GCA_041476305.1 Terriglobia bacterium | reverse complement strand
AGTAGCCGTACCGTTTGAAATTCGCCTTGACTCACTTGTTCCTGCCGCCCCCCGGCCTCCAATGAAGCTGGGGAGCGGCAGGTCAAAGTGCCGCCGAATGAGCAGTGAATCCGGTTACCGCATTTTTTTGCCTTCGATCTGCGCGACCCGCTCCCTCACCAGCTTCCTGATCAGAGCTGCGGGCATTGGCTTATTCGTGGGGAATTGGATAGTCCCTTTTGAGGTAGTAAAACCCCTTAGTTCCTTCCGGAACTCCCTGATAACCGAGGAAGTGGGGAAGAGGCTGCAGTGATTTGCGAACGCCGCGTACCACACCAGGACTTTCTTGTGCCGGAATGCAGGAATCCCATAGCTAAGAATCTCAATCGCCCCCTGCGGCGCAGCGGACCGGATTGCCGCGCGAATGTTTTTCAAGGTCCCACGCGCGGGCTCCGGGATGCGCGCAAGGTAATCGTTCACATTCTTGGGAGCGCCCCTTCCCTTAGCCGGAGATCTGCGGTTGCGGGACATAGTTTTTTTCATGGGCGGAATGCTACAGGAACTTCCGATTCGAGTACATGCCCTGAACCTCTCCGCCAGCGGGTTACATTAGTTTGTGCTGGTCACCCCGCCGCGTATGATGGTCCTTCGTGCCCATGAAGCCCTTCCGCCCCTATCCATTGCTTCGTCAACGAGATGTCATGACCATTGCCGCGGCATTCTGGCCACGGCGTCACGCGCGCCTTTCATCTGCCACCGATCGCCTTTTTGAGGTGGAGCTGGGAACGCGCATCCTTGCCAAATGCCACTGGCAGCTTCATCCGGCGGACGCTCCAACGATCGTCGTCGTGCACGGCCTGGAAGGGTCAGCCGAATCCGGCTACATGCAGGGGATTGCAGAATGTGGATTTGCGGCTGGGTTCAACGTCCTGCGCCTGAATCAGCGCAATTGCGGCGGCACGGATGCTCTTACTCCCACGCTTTACAATTCCGGGCGCAGTGGAGACTTCCGCGCTGTCCTGGGCGAACTCATCGAGCGTGACGGCTTGCAGGAAATCTTCTTCGCCGGTTATTCCATGGGTGGCAATCTGGTTCTGAAAATGGCGGGGGAATTAGGCGGCGATGCGCCCCCTCAATTGTGCGGGGTTTGCGGGGTATGTCCGACGCTCGAACTGGCGCAATGTGTGGACGCCTGCGACACTTCCCGGAATCCGTTGTATCGCTGGCATTTTGTTTCCAGCTTGAAAGGGCGCATGCGCCGCAAGGCCAGACTATTTCCCGGTTTCTACAATCTCGATGGACTGGGCAAGGTGCGCACGCTGCGCGAATTTGACGGCCTCATCACTGCTCCGAACTGCGGCTACCGTGACGCCGTGGACTATTACCATCGCGCGAGCTGCATGCGTGTCGCTACGCAAATCCGCGTTCCCACGCTA
Organism: Terriglobia bacterium; assembly: GCA_041476305.1. Classification (GTDB taxonomy): domain Bacteria; phylum Acidobacteriota; class Terriglobia; order Acidiferrales; family UBA7541; genus DASTCZ01. Next base: position 7,139 of record JBGOTC010000115.1, on the reverse strand, counting down.
CTGATTACCGCCAAGGACGATCCGGTCGTCCCATTCGATCCATTTCTTGACCCGCTCGTTGTTGGAAATCCGAATATCCGCGTCGTCGCCCCGGATCATGGCGGACACTGCTCCTTCATTTCGGCCGACGCCGCCGAGCGCCACTGGGCCGAACCCCGTGTCGTGGAGTTTTTTCAGGAACTGTTCGAGCGTAATACAACTAACCCACTGGCTTCTCGAGCGACGGGCTGAGCCCTGGCGTCAGCAGTTGCGCCGGGCCGTCCGGCATGATCACCATGTCATCCTCGAGCCGCAGACCAAAATCTTCCGCGACATATATCCCCGGTTCATTGGAAAACGTCATCCCCGGCTCCAGGACGTCCTTCGAGCCGCGCACGAGATACGGGCTCTCATGTCCGTCCAGACCCATCCCATGCCCCAGCCGGTGAGAAAAATACTTGTAGCCCGGCCCGTAGCCCGCGCCGGTGACCACCGCGCGCGCAGCATCATCCACCGAGCCGGTGAATTTTCCGCGCCGCGCCGCGTCCAGCGCCGCTTCCTGCGCTTTATGCAAGGTGTCAAATGCCTTCTGGATTTTCTCCGAAGGCTTCCCGAGCACTGTGCACCGCGTCACGTCGGATTGGTATCCTTCCACCATCGTTCCGGCGTCGATCAGCAGCACCTCGCCCTGCTGCAGCTTTTGCGGCGTCGTCGTTCCATGCGGCTGCGCTGCCCATTTTCCCACCAGCACCAGTCCACCGCCGCCGGGCAGCCCCATGCGCTGCAGGCCGCGGGAATAGAGGCTGGAAACTTCAAACTGCGTCATGCCTTCGGTCACCGACGCGAAGACAGCGCGGTAAACATCACAGGTTGCCGAGCACGCGAGCCGCATCAACTCCAGCTCATGCTCGCTTTTCCGCCCGCGGCAGCCCACGGTCACCGGATCGCCGAGCGTGTACTCGAATCCCGGCGCGGCATTCCGCAATTTATCGTAATAGGTGAAACGCGTGGTCTCCTCGATGGCGATGCGCCCTGTCCGGAATCCCTTTTCCCTCAACCACTTCGCCACCAGCGCTCCGGGGTTTTCATCCTCCTGCCACACCCGGACTTCCATTGGCCACCGCAACTGCTCGCGGAAACGGGCCTCTTCAAATCCCGGGCAAAATGCCAGCGGATCGCCGGACCGGGGGATCACCACCCCGGCCACGCGCTCGCTCAATCCCCATCGAATTCCGGTGAAGTAGTAGAGGTTCGTTCCCCCGGCGACGTAGAGAGCCGTGAAATTCGGTTTCAATTCCGTCATCAGTTTTTGCGCTTGCGCAATCCTCGCCTGAAATTCCTGCACGGTGATGGGTTTCACCTTGTCACCCAGCGGCTTCAGTGAATCGAAGGCGGCCGGCAGCGGCCCCGCATTTCCCTGGCCTCCGCGCTGCGGTTCAGGTTCCGCTCCGCGCGCGATTTTCGGCAACAGGCTCGCCGCGCCAGCCAGCGCCCCTGATTGCAGCAGTCTCCGCCTTGAAATCCCCATGATTCCCCCAATCGCGTGAATCGTTCCCGCAATTTACCAACAACGGGCTGACGCGCTTTTACCTGCGCCCGACGGCGAAGTCAAGCGGAGAGCCCCATCGATAGATGTGGAATTCCTGCTAGAATCCCGCTCACGACACTTCCATGACTGAAGAGAGATTTGCCGATTTCTGGCCCCGCTATGTTCTGGCCCACCAGCAGACCGCCACGCGGGCTTTTCATTGTGTGGGCACACTCTCGGGATGGACCATACTCATTGTCTCGCTCATTCTCCGCAAACCCTGGTGGATCATCGCGGCCTTTGTCGTTCCCTACACGCTGGCCTGGTTTTCTCATTTTTTTGTGGAGCACAACCGCCCCGCGACTTTCGGTCACCCGCTCTGGTCCTGGCTCGCCGATCAGCGAATGGTTGCGCTGATCCTGACGGGAAGAATGGGAAGGGAAGTGCGCCGTTGCCAGACTCACGTCTGACCTGATTTCACCTAATGGATATTTGGATTGCGCAACAGGTTGTGACGGCTTGGCGAAGCGGCTATTCCGCACGGCCCGCGAAAAGATGCCCGCCTTCGACCCTGATTTCCACTTGGAACGGCGGACGCAAGCCGGACCCGTGCACGATGTCCCCACGCGACCACGTTCCATCCGGCAGTGTTCCGGTCCGCAGGGGGTCGTAAATGATCCCGCTACAGGAGTCCACCACCATCGGGTGCGCCGCCCGGTAGCCGAATCGCGCGTTGATTTGACCCAAGTCCGAAAGGAACTCCAACTCGCATTGACCAAACGGCGCCTTCAAGAGCACTCCCCAGTAAGACGCCGCATTCTTGCCGTCGCCTGCAGGCAGGCGAATCGCGATGGCTGAAACGACATCTCGATTGAGTAGACTTGTGTAGTTGAACTTCTTCGCGGTCCACGGCCGCGCAAATTCCTCCACCGTCCCGATTTCATTGCGTCCCAGGGCTGTTGGCGCGGGCGGCGGCGGCGGCGGCAATTCTGACGCTGCGGGGGTCGGAACCAACACGGGAGCTTGTTCTTGCGCGACCGGAGAACCCGCCGCGCGGTTTCCCCGAAGCATCCACCAAGCTGTGCCAATTCCCAACACCACAACCGCACCCAGGATTTGACCCATGCGCACCAGTTGCTGGCGGCTTCTTCCTTGTGGCGCCGCGCCCCGGGCTACCCCGGGGATCTTGGGCATATCCGCGCGAAATCGCGCGTCCGGCATTGCCGGGCCTTCAATTTTTTTTGCTGGTTCGTCTGGACTGCGCGCTTTTGAGGCTTGGTCCATCGGCGGCTTCACCATTCCGGGGCTCATGATTTCCTCATGCGAATTTCCCTGCCGCCGTCGGCGTATTGGACTTCATCCATCAGATGCCGGATCAGGTAAATGCCTCGCCCATGGTCGGCCAGGACATTGTCGCTCTCCAGCGGGTTTGCCAGCGCTGCGGGATCAAAACCCTCGCCGGGATCGCGAATCAGGATCTGCACACTGCCATCTTCCTTGCACGTGACTTCGCAGCGGATCTGTTTCTCCGCGTCGTTCTTGCACCCATGCAGCACGGCATTGGCCAATCCCTCGCGCAGTGCTGTCTCAATGGCGAATTCATTTTCCCGCACGCGGTGATGCTGCTCCCGGATGTGCGCCATCACCCGGTCCACGACCGGAGAGATCGCCTCCACTTGCGCGAGCAAGGAGATCTTCCAGCACTGATTCGATTTCGAGAGTGGGATTCGCGCTGCCATCAGTGATTATCTCGTTTGCCCGACCAGCAAGACATGATGGCTCAAATACTGCTGCAGATTGGCAAGTCCGAGCAGGAATTGAAGTAACCGCTCTTTGTGACAGGGGTTCTTTTCATCATTCCCGGCCAGCGTCTGCACTGCAAAATCCGCGTGGGCTCGCAACACCTCCAGGGTGCTCATGTCCACGGGATTTCCCTCGCGGCATTGCGTCGCCGCATCCTCCAGGCGTTTCATCGCTTGATCTACATAATGCGTGATGCACACGTGTTCCGCGGTCAGGTACGGCGGCACACGCTCACCACAACCTTCCGCGTGACATTCAATATTGCCAGCTTTCGCCAAAACACACCCCAGCACACACTTCTATGAAAATATGGAGCAATCACCTTGCCAGTCGGTTCCAGGCTCATCGCTAGGAAAACACAGGCCTTAGCCGCCGGAAAACCACAGGCGATTGGGGCCCGCCTAGACCCAAAGAGTAAAAATCTCACAAGGTGGGAATTGACCCACTTTCTCCTCTCCAGTTTAAGCCGGCACCCAGAATAATATGTACAGCTGATCTAGAAGTAAGCGGCGATTCCCGCTCCGGGAACCGCCGCTTTTCAAGGGCATTCAGGAGGTATCTGTGCTGCAGAATTCTCGATTGAACCTCAGAACATTACGAGCAGGCCGCCGCCGGCGCTGATGCTATGTTGCCAGACTCCGCCGATACGCGTGCCAAGGTAATCAGCTTGCATGCGTATCGCCCAGTGTCCGGAGAGCATCCAGTCCAAGCCGCCTCCCGCTTCGTAGGCAAATCCATTGAACGCCGCAGGCCCGATCCCCTGAGAGATGCGGGTGTGGGCGCCGCCGAAAAGGCCGTGGAGCCAGGGCTGTAACCTTCGGCCACGGGCTGCGATTCTCAAGCCGGCGCCGTAGAATACGAGTTTTTCCTTCACGACCGGGCTGATGGCGCCCCAACTCGCGCTGACCGCGCCTTCCAGTCCCCACACGCTGTCGCCGAGATATTTCGACACTGTCGTGTGAAATCCCTGCAAGCCGGTGTTGTTCCCACTCATGTCGAATCTCTGGTAGGTGTAGTTCATGCCCACTTGCCAGGCATAGTCAGAGCCGCCGGATCGATGTCCACCCTGACCGGCGGAGAGGGTGACGCTCATCGGCTGCCTGCTGGCAGCAGGGGCTGTCGGGTCATTCTGGGCAAGGACCGCGCCGGAAAGGCACAGAACTGCCACGCAAAGCACTACGAACTTTCGCATTGGTGAATCCTCCTGAAAGCCAAGATGGCCCTTGTTCACGCACAGTCATTCTGAGATGTAGTGCCAGCGCAGTCCACCAAATCGATAAGATTGATTTCGTTTGAGTTAATACCCAAGCGGGTTCGCCGGGTACCACGCGGGAAAGGTCGTTTTTCAGGCTTCAGGCGCTGGCGCCGTGGCACTTCTTGTATTTCTTTCCGCTGCCGCAGGGGCAGGGGTCGTTGCGGCCCACCTTGGCGCCGGTGCGGACGGGTTTGGGGGGCTCAGCCTGAGCGGGGCCGGTCTGGAATTGCAGGTTCTGCTGCGCGCGTCTCTGGCGGCGCTCGATCTCTTTGGCCTCGTCCTCGGGCCGTGCGGGTTGGACGAGGAAGAGGTAGCGGATGGTCTCCGCGTTGATGCGCTCCATCATGTCTTCAAACAGGATGAAGGCTTCCTTCTTGAATTCCACCAGCGGGTCCTTTTGGCCGTACCCGCGGAGGTTGATGCCTTCCTTCAAGTGGTCAAGCGTGAGCAGGTGGTCTTTCCACTGGTTATCCACGACGTCGAGGACGATGCGTCGTTCGAGCCAGCGCATGGTGTCTACGCCGAAGAGCGCTTCCTTTTCTTCGTAGCGAGTGTGCAGGGCTTTCTGCAGCGCCTCGACCAATTCATCGTGGTTGAGTTCCGTGGGATCAATCCCCGCGGCCTTCAAATCGATTCCGAATTGGCGCAGCAGTTCGCCGCCGTACTGCGGAATATTCCATTTGTCGGGATGTTCGTTGTCCGAACAGAAAGATTCGGTCACGATGGCCGCGATTTCGTCGGCCAAACCCAGGACGTATTCCTTCTGGTCGCGCCCTTCGAGCATGGAGCGGCGGATGGAATAGATCGTTTCGCGCTGCTTGTTCATCACGTCGTCATACTCAAGCAGGTGCTTGCGCATCTCGAAGTTGTGGGCTTCGCGCGCCTTCTGCGCGTTTTCGATGCGGCGCGAAATGAGTTTCGATTCGATGGGCACGCCTTCCGTCATCCCCAGGCGGTACATCAGCGCCTTCACACGTTCGCCGCCGAAGATGCGCAGCAGGTCGTCCTCAAGGGAGAGGAAGAACCGCGAGGAGCCGGGGTCGCCTTGCCGGCCGGCGCGGCCACGCAACTGGTTTTCAATGCGGCGGGCCTCATGACGCTCGGTGCCGAGGATGTGGAGCCCGCCGAGGCGGACAACTTCATCGTGCTCAGCGCGGCATTGCTCGGCGTACTGGTCGTAAATTGGTTTCCACTGATCCGCGGGGACCTGGAAGATCTTGCCCTCGTGCTGGAAGAGCACCATGGGTTGGATGGCCACTTCGGCCGCGACCGTCGCGACCGCGGTTTGCGCGTTGCCGCTGTCCTCCTCGCCCGGAGTCAGGGCCTTTGCATCGCCGCCCCCGTTCGGAGTGTCGGATTTTCCGACGACCGGGCCCGCGGCGGCGTAAGGCATGGCCAGTTTGTTTTTCAGGCAGTGCTCTCGCGTGAGTGCTTCGGGATTTCCGCCGAGCAGGATGTCTGTTCCGCGCCCCGCCATGTTGGTGGCCACGGTGACCGAGCCCTTGCGTCCGGCTTGCGCGATGACCTTGGCCTCGCGTTCATGCTGCTTGGCATTGAGGACCTGATGAGGGATGCCTGCTTTCTTCAGCAGGTCAGCCAAGTGCTCCGATTTTTCAATGGAGATGGTGCCGACAAGGACCGGCTGGCCCGTTTCGTGCAACTGGCGGATTCCTGCGGCGTAGGAATTGTCCTCCTGCCAGATGCCGTTGACCACGGCCTCGAATTTTTCCGCCTCTGTGCGGTAAACCACGTCGGAGTGCTCAATGCGGATGAGGTTGCGGTTCGTAGGGATGGCGACAACATCGAGGTTATAGATCTTCTGGAATTCGGCGGCTTCCGTTTCCGCCGTGCCGGTCATGCCGGCAAGCTTTTTGTACATTCGGAAATAATTCTGGAAGGTAATGGTGGCAAGGGTCTGGTTTTCCCGCTCGATCTTCACGCCTTCCTTGGCTTCGATGGCCTGGTGCAAACCGTCCGACCACCGCCGGCCGGGCATCTGGCGTCCGGTAAATTCGTCCACGATGATGATTTCGCCGTTGTTGACGACGTAATCGGTGTCGAGCTTGTAGAGGGTGTGCGCGCGCAACGCCTGATAGACATGGTGGATGGTTTCCATGTGCGCCGGGTCATACAAGTTGCCGAGACCAAGCAAGCGCTCAGTCTTGCTGACGCCTTCCTCAGTCAAGGTCGCGGTGCGCTGCTTTTCGTCAATGGTGTAATCCATATCCCGCACAAGGCGCGGAATCATTTTGTCTATTTTGTAATACTTGTCGGTGGATTCCTCAGCGGGACCGGAAATGATAAGCGGGGTTCGCGCCTCGTCCACCAGGATGGAGTCCACTTCATCCACGATGCAGAAGTGGTGGCCGCGCTGGACGCAATCGGCCAGGTCGTATTTCATGTTGTCGCGCAGGTAGTCAAAACCGAACTCGTTGTTGGTGCCGTAGGTGATGTCGGCGGCGTAGGCTTCGCGGCGCTGCTTGTCGTCAAGGTCATGGACGATGACGCCGACAGTCATCCCCAGCGCGCGGTAAATGGGTGACATCCATTCGGCGTCGCGCCGCGCCAGGTAGT
>JBGOTC010000114.1:0-8578 GCA_041476305.1 Terriglobia bacterium | reverse complement strand
TTCGCCGACGATGTCCACGGGCTGCGGCAGGTCATAGCCTTCGCTGGTGATGCGCAGGGCGTTAAAGATCTGCGGCAATTCGTTGGCATTAAATTTGACGTCAATGACCGGCCCAATGACCTGAACGATGTGCCCGATGCCGGTGGTTTTTTCAGCCATCTCTTCTTTCTCCCTGTTTCCTATGCGCTGTAGGATGCGCCGCTCACCACTTCGATAATTTCCTTTGTGATGGCGGCCTGGCGAATCTTATTCATCGTCAATGTCAGCGTCTCAATCAAGTCTCCGGCGTTGTTCGTCGCCGAATCCATGGCCGTCATCCGCGCGGCGTGCTCCGCCGCCGAGGAATCAGCAATCATGCGGTAAATCCGCGACTCAACGTATCGCGGCAGCAATCCCTTCAGGATTTCTTCCGCGGGCTGCTCGTAGATGTAGTCCACTTGCGAACCCGAAGAATCCGGCTCGGCGGGGTCCACGGGCAGCAATTTCTCGAATACCATTTTCTGCGTGATAACACTCTTGAACTCGTTGAAGAGGAGATAGACCGCGTCTGCGCCGCCTTCCGAATACTTTTCGATGATTTTCGCGGCGATTTCCTGCGCCTTGCCGAAATCCGCACGCGCTGTAAAACCGGCGTATTCGCCCGCGATGGTCCATTTCTGCAGACGGCGAAAGGCGTCACGCCCCTTGCGGCCCACGGGAATAATTTCCACCTGCTTTCCGGATTGCGACCGGAAAAATTCAACGGCGCGCCGCACCGCGTTGGCGTTGAATGCTCCGCAAAGGCCCCGGTCACCGGTGGCGAGCACCAGCAGAATTTTCTCTTCCGGCCGCCGCGCCAGCAACGGATGCTTCGGGTTTTCCATCCGCGATGCCATCGAACTCACCAGTTGGCTGATCGAGTTCGCATAAGGCCGCGCTTCCATGGCCTTCTCTTGAGCTTTCCGCAGGCGGGCCGCCGAGACGAACTTCATCGCCTTGGTAACCTGCTGGGTGTTCTTCACCGAGCGGATGCGGCGCCGGAAATCGAGAAGTGCAGCCATGAGCTAGTTTCTTGTTCCTTCAGTTCGCTTTTGATGAAGCCGTGAATTTTTCCTTGAATGCCTTCAACGCGTCGGTCATAAGCCCGCGGATTTCGTCATCGAGAGCCTTCTTCTGCGCAATCTTGGCCAGCACACCGCTGTAATTCGTGTCCATGAATTGATACATCTCGCTCTCGAAGCGGCGGACATCCGGGACGGCGAGGTCATCGAGGTATCCATTTGTGGCCGCAAAAATCACCAGCACCTGCTTTTCAATGGGCAGCGGTGAATACTGGTTCTGTTTCAAAATCTCAGTGAGCCGTTGACCGCGGGCCAGTTGCGCCTGTGTGACGTTGTCCAGCTCGGACCCGAATTGCGCGAAGGCCGCGAGCGCGCGGTATTGCGCCATTCCCAGCCGCAGCGTGCCGGCAATTTTGCTCATGGCCTTGATCTGCGCGTTGCCGCCCACGCGGCTCACCGATATTCCCACGTTGATGGCCGGACGGATGCCGCCGTTGAACAGGTCTGCTTCCAGATAAATCTGCCCGTCGGTAATGGAAATGACGTTTGTAGGAATGTAGGCGGATACGTCGCCCGCTTGCGTTTCGATTACGGGCAGCGCCGTGAGCGAACCGCCACCCAGCTCCTTGCCGAGTTTCGCGGCACGCTCCAATAATCGTGAGTGCAAATAGAAGACGTCGCCTGGGAATGCCTCGCGGCCCGGAGGTCGGCGCAAGAGAAGAGAAATCTCACGGTAGGACTGCGCATGCTTCGAGAGGTCGTCATAGAAGCACACGGCGTGCCGCTTTGTGTCGCGGAAATATTCGCCCATGGCGCAGGCGGCGTAAGGAGCGATGTACTGCATCGTTGCAGGCTCCGTGGCCGAGGCCGCCACGACAATCGTGTATTCCATCGCCCCCGCGTCGGTGAGGATCTTCACTACTTGCGCAATCGTCGAGCGTTTTTGTCCGATGGCGCAGTAGATGCAAATCATGTCCGCGCCCTTCTGGTTGATGATGGTGTCCAGAATGATGGCGGTCTTCCCCGTCTGGCGGTCGCCGATGATCAACTCGCGCTGGCCGCGTCCGATGGGGATCATCGAGTCAATGGCTTTAATGCCGGTCTGCAGCGGTTCGCGGACGGGCTGCCGGTCCACCACGCCGGGCGCGAGTCGCTCGAGCGGGTTGCGCTGTGTGGAAGCGACTTGGCCCTTGCCATCCAGCGGATCGCCCAGCGGATTGACCACGCGGCCGACCAGCGCATCGCCCACCGGCACGGACATAATCGTCTTCGTGCGCTTGACGACGTCGCCTTCCTTGATCTCCGTGTAATCGCCGAGCAGCACGGCCCCGACCTGGTCTTCTTCGAGGTTGAGCGCGATGCCCGTGACGCCGTGCGGAAACGTGATCATTTCACCGGACATGCAGCGCTCCAAACCATGAATGCGTGCGATGCCGTCGCCCACGGAGATCACCGCGCCGACCTCTTCCACGGAAACCGCTTGCTGGTAGTTTTCAATCTGCTCGCGCAGAATCTTTGTAATCTCGTCTGCCTTGATGGTCGCCATTCCTCAGCTCCTGGTGAAACTCCATTCACTCAATCCGGAGGGACATGCTTGCCCTACTCCGACGCCAATTCCGCCTCCAACCGCCTCAATTGCTCGCGCACCGAGCCGTCGTAAATCACATCGCCGATGCGCACCACCGCGCCGCCCAAGAGAGCGGAGTCCACTGCATACTGCGCCGAAATCTTCAAGCGTGTCGCGCGTTCCAACCCCGTAACCAGGGCCGACTTTTCCTCCGCACTCAACACATTCGTGGAAGTCACGGCCGCCTCGGCGATTCCCATTTTCGTGTTGAGCCGGGCGGTGTACGCCGCCGCGATTTCCGGCAGCAACCCCGCGCGCCGGTGATCCACCACAACATCCAGAAAATTCTGCATGGATTGTGGCGCGGAGCCGAGCCGATTCAGCAATTCACGCAGCACAATGCGCTTCGATTCGCGCGGCACCCCGGGATTGGCCAGGAAAAGTTGCAGGTCCACGGACTCGAAGACGAGGGCCGCGAACTCCACCAGCACATTCTTGATTTTCTCCGATTCACCCTGCGCGGAGGCCACATCCAGAAGTGCGGAGGCATAGCGGTCGGAGATGGCCTTCAATTCACACCCCCGGAACCTGAGGCTGCCGTGGGCAGGCCTTCCACGAATCTTTGCACCAGCGCCGCGCGCTGCGCCATCGTGATTTGTTGCGGCAGAAGCTCTGCCGCTTGTTCCGTGGCCAGCCGCGCCACCAGCGCGCGCAACTCCAGCCGCGCTACGCGCCTCGCGGCATTCACTTCCACCTCTGCCGCATGTTCGATCTTCTCCAATTCCTTCTTGCCTGCCTCCGCGAGCCGCGCTGCTTCGTCCGCAAACTCCTTCTTCAGCGCTTCGCGCATTGCAGCGGCTTCCTCGTCCAGTTTTGCAAGGCCCGCCTCGGCCTTGCGAAGTTGCTGCTCGGCCTCCGCCTTGGCTGCGGTCGCCGAAGTGATTCCCGCGGCAATCGCTTCCGCGCGCGCGCGGAAAATCGGCGGCGTTTTCTTGGCGATGAAATAGCCCAACGCGCCAAAGACCACGAGGAAGTTCAGCCACTTGAAGAGCGTGCCGACCGGCGCTTCCACGGGATCAACCTGCGCCTCGGCCTTCGTCTCATGCTCCTGCGCGTAAACACTGCGGCCAGGCAGTGCCACAAATGCTCCTGCAAGCAGGATCGCCAGAATCGTGAAGGGAATCCAGAATCGAAGACCTCTCATCGGGCCACGCTCGAAGGGCCCACACTGGGGCGCTGTTCCAGGAGTCTGCGCACGATATCCGCCGCCAGTCGTGGAGTTGTGGCGGCAAGTTCTGTCCGCGCCACTGCCAATTCATTCGCGATGCGCGCCTTTTCCGCCTGCACGCGCTCCATCGCGCGGTTCCGCGCCTCACGCGCCTTTGCGGAGCGCTCCTCCAGGATGCCGCGCCGCGTCTCGTCCTGTTCCGCATACACGGCCGCTCGGGCCTTTTTCAGCGCGTCCTCGTAGGCGCGCACCTTTTCGCGCGCCGCGGCCTGGCTGGCCTCCGCCTCGCGCCGGGCCCCTTCCGTGCGGCGCACGCGTTCGTCCATCACCCGTTGCAAGGGACCGAAAAACGTGAACCGCAGGAGCAAATAGAACAGGAAAACGATGACGACGGTGGGCGCCGCCTCCAGGAACATGCCGCCAAGTTGTTGGAGTAATTCCATTGCTGAGTGTCAGTTGACTCCCATCGCCCTCGACTGCACTCGTGTCCCTGGCATCCCCGATCCGGTCATCGAATCAGGCACACATTTCGACAAAGAAACGCTCTGAGGTGGTTACTTCCGGCCCCGGGACAGAGCAAAAATTTATAGCATCCGGACGCAGTTCCGTCAATGCGACCCAACTCAGTCAAAGTTCCGACTGTACTCTAGATTTCGTCTCATCAGGCGAATCACCGGCCAACAGAACCTGAGCGTGCCAGTGGGCAATGATATACTCCGCGACTATCATGAATTGCCCTGCCTGCGGAAGTGAAGTTTCTGCCGGAGCGCGCTTTTGCTCTTCCTGCGGAAGCGCAGCGGATGTCGGCGCTGCTGCAACCCTCGGACCTGACACCACTCCGCCCGGGGGTAGGCCCTCGCCCAGTGGCAGGATTTCATCTTCCTTCTCCGGTTTCGAAGCGCATTACGTTCCCGGAACCACCCTCGTGGATCGGTATCGCATTGTTTCGCCGCTTGGCAAGGGCGGAATGGGTGAAGTCTACCGCGCCGAGGACCTAAAACTCGGCCAAACGGTGGCGTTGAAATTCCTGCCACGGTCAGTGGCGCAGGCGGAAGACGCTCTCGAGCGCTTCAAGCGTGAAATTCGTCTCGCGCGTCAGATTTCGCATCCCAATGTCTGTCGCGTCTTCGACATTGGCGAAATCAGTGAGGTCGTCGCGGGGAATACCATCGCGCACACATTCCTGACCATGGAATTCGTGGATGGCGAGGACCTGGCGTCTCTGTTGCGCCGCATTGGCAGGCTGCCGCCGGACAAAGCCGTCGAAATCGCGCGCCAAATGTGCGCAGGCCTCGCCGCCGCCCACGAGCACGGCATCATTCATCGCGACTTGAAGCCCGCGAACATCATGTTGGATGGGCGTGGCCGCGTGCGCATCACGGATTTCGGCCTCGCCGGGCTGGCCGCGGAAATCGGCGGCGCCGACGCGCGCGCGGGTACTCCCGCCTACATGTCGCCTGAACAATTCGCTGGCGGGGAATTGACGCCGAAGAGCGATCTCTACTCGCTCGGACTTGTACTCTACGAGATATTCACGGGCAAGCGCCCATTCGATGCTTCGTCCAGCGAGCAGATGGCTCGCCTTCGCGATAAGAGCGCGCCAACGGCGCCCTCGCAGCACGTGAGAGATCTGGACCCGCTCATCGAACGCGTGATCCTGCGTTGCCTGGAAAAAGATCCCAGGAAGCGCCCTGCATCGGCCCTACAAGTCGCGGCCGCATTGCCCGGAGGCGATCCATTGGCCGCCGCGCTTGCGGCTGGGGAAACGCCCTCGCCGGAGATGGTCGCCGCATCGGGAGAAACCGAAGGTCTGCGTCCGGTGGTCGCTTGGACTGTGTTGGCAGGAATCTTCCTGTTCGTCGCTGCCGCGGTCTTGTTCAGCGCGCATGCCAAACTTTACCGGCGCGTGCCGCTCGAAAAACCGCCGGAAGAGCTTGCCGGTCGAGCCCGGGAGATTCTAAAAAGTTTCGGCTATTCAGATCCGCCGGTGGATGCCGCCATGGGGTTCTACGAGGGGAAGGAGTTCCTGCGCTATATCGAGGCGCATGATCAATCGAAAACACGCTGGGATAATCTTGATACCGGCGCGTTTGTGTTTTGGCATCGCGGCAGCCCCCGACCTCTTTCTCCGACGAACTCGATTTCCGATGAGCCCATACTCGGGGTTGTCTGGACGAACGACCCGCCACTGGATGTCTCCGGCATGACGCTTGTCGAGCTTGATCCACTCGGCCGCTTGACTCAATTCATTGCAATCCCTCCGCAGATTGAAAAGATTGATGGGGGCGACTCTTCACTTCATCGGTCACCTGACTGGGCACCGCTGTTCTCAGCCGCAGGGTTGGATCCTGCCAAGTGGTCGCTCACTCAGCCGACCTGGACGCCACCTGCCTATAGTGACGCGCGTGCTGCATGGACCGGAACACTAGCCGAGCGACCAGACATCCCCATGCGGATTGAGACCGCGGCATACCGGGGCAAGCCGATTTATTTTCAGTTGATTGGGCCCTGGACCCACCCTCAACGCATGGAACCGTACCAGCCGACCGCCAGCGAACAGGTGGCCAACGTCGTTTTCATGGTTGTAACGCTTTCGATGCTATTGGGTGGTGCGCTAATTGCCCGGCGAAATCTGCGTCTCGGGCGGGGGGATCGCCGCGGTGCAGGACGCATCGCATTTCTGGTATTCGTGTCATGGGCATTGGCTTGGTTCTTTGGCGCACATCACATGCCCAGCTCTGACGAGTTCACTCAATTCGTTATGTTTTTCAGCTTCGGGCTTGCCTATTCCTGTTTCACTTGGATTATTTACGTTGCAATGGAGCCATACGTGCGCCGCCGGTGGCCCGCCACGCTGGTTTCCTGGAGTCGATTGCTCGCGGGCGGGTTTCGAGATCCTCTGGTAGGACGCGACGTCCTTGCTGGTTGTCTTTTGGGTGCCTTTTCAATCGCGTTCGTAAGAGCGGGATGGTATGTCCCCGCCTGGCTTGGCCATCCTCCGACAATGCCTTATTCAGGTCCGACATGGCAGTTTCTCGGGGCGCGGGCGATCATCTCCGATATATCGAACAACCTTATGCTCTCTCTTTTTCTTTCGTTTGTGGTTCTATTTGTACTTTTCATATTTCGCGCCTTGCTGCGCAGGGAATGGGCCGCAGCGCTCGTGTGTACTCTCTTGATCGCTTTCTTCCGGCCGGCAGCGTTGGGGCTGACTCCTGTTTCGTTGGTAATCAATGTGATTACTTTAGGACTGACTGTGTTTATCTTGATACGCTTCGGCCTGCTTGCAGTGGTGGCTAGCTTCGTCTTTACCAATTTGTTGGGGAGTTTTCCCCTGACGACCCGCGGCTCAGTGTGGTATGCCAATATGAGTCTTGCCGGATTGCTGCTGGTCGCCGCGGTGGCCTTTTATGGATTCTACATTTCTCTGGGAGGGAGATCAGCTTTTGGAGGCGCCGTTCTCGAGGAATGAATCGCTTTTTGTGCCCGCTTCCACCATCCGTTGTTGATACATTATTTCGAACACTTGTACGCGATTCCCACCCAAACTTTCTGCGCTCACAATCATTTTTTCATTGACCTGAATATAACTCTATGGTAATCTATACCGCAGACTGCGAATATCGTTTCGAAAAGAATTCCTGAAACGGTTCCTGCCTGCGCGGTCCGATGCCTCAAATCACCTTTGTTTTGGCTCTATGTAAGAATATGAAACATCACATTTTCAACTCCTTTGCCCTCATACTCTTGCGCCCACCCGATCGAGTGCAGTCTCAAGTCTCTCATCCCGCGACGTTTAGGTTACTTCTCAATAAACGCCATAAATCCTTACGCGCCATGCTCTTATGCGATTTCGCGCCCGCAACCCCTTACGGCCCATACTCTTGCGAAAAGAGGGGGAGCAGGGTCCTATTATTCGGCAATCCTTGCCGCTCACAAACGCAGCCTGTTAAGATGCACCGACACAATAATTCTCCCGCGCTCAATTCAAGGAGACTGCCAATGCCCGGGTTCCCCGGAGTGGATTTTCTCGACTTCGATTCGCTGCTGAATGACGAGGAGAAACTCGTCCGTCAGACGGCGCGCCAGTTTGTGGATGACCAGATCATTCCCATCATCGAGAAGCACAACCGCGAAGCGACTTTCCCGATGAACCTCGTCCCGCAACTGGGCGACTTGGGCTTTTTCGGCGCGAACCTGACCGGTTACGGTTGCGTGGGCATGTCCAATGTGGCCTATGGGCTGGTGATGCAGGAACTCGAACGCGGCGATTCCGGATTGCGCAGCTTTGTCAGCGTGCAGGGCGCGCTGGTGATGTATCCCATTCATTCTTATGGCAGTCCGGCGCAAAAAGAAAAATGGCTACCGAAATTGCAGAGCGGCAAGGCCATCGGCTGCTTCGGCCTCACCGAGCCCGGCTTCGGCTCGAATCCGGCCGGCATGAAGACCACCGCCCACCGCCAGGGCGATTGCTGGGTTCTCAATGGCGAAAAAACCTGGATCACCAACGGCACTCCGGCGCAGGTCGCCATCGTGTGGGCCCGCACGGTCGATGATGACGCCACCATTCGCGGATTCCTGGTGGAGAAGGGCACGCCGGGTTTCACTGCATCCGACATTCACGGCAAATGGTCGATGCGGGCCTCCGTGACCTCCAGCCTGGCCTTGGCCGATTGCCGCGTTCCGGCCTCAGCCATGTTGCCCGGCGCAAAAGGCTTGAAGGGCCCGCTTTCGTGCCTGTCG
>JBGOTC010000113.1:0-8610 GCA_041476305.1 Terriglobia bacterium | reverse complement strand
CATACAAATTGAAAACCGGCGAGACGGAAACCAGGTCCATGTTCGCTTCGTAGTAGGCGTCAAGCGTCCCCACGTCCCGCCAGTATTGCGGCCCCTGCCTGTTCTCATCCTCGAAGTTGTAAGCGTATACGCGGTACTTGGAGAGCACCTTGGGCAAGATGTCTTTGCCGAAATCGTGTGTGGAGTTCGGATCCTCCGCATCGGCAATCAGGATGGGGATCAGCAATTGCGTGTTGAAAATGTAAATCCCCATGGACGCGTTCACTTTGTCCGGGTGCAACCGCGAGCGCGCCGGGTTCTTCGGCTTCTCCTCGAAGCGCAGCACGCGCCAGTCGCTGTCCGTCTCCAGCACGCCGAATCGCTCCGCCGCCTCCGCCGCATCCACTTCCAGCGAGCCGACCGTCACGTCCGCTCCCGCGTCCACGTGCTGCTGCAGCATTTTCTGGTAATTCATTTTGTAAATGTGGTCGCCGGAAAGCACGATGACGTAGCTCGATTTCTCGCTGCCGATGGAATAAATATTCTGGTACACCGCGTCGGCCGTGCCCTGGTACCAGCTTGTCGAGACGCGCATCTGCGGCGGCAGCACCTCGATGAAGTCTCCCAGGCCCATGATGGGCGCCCATCCGCGGCGGATGTGCCGGTTCAGGCTCAGCGCTTTGTATTGCGTCAGCACGAAAACGCGCCGCAGGTCGCTGTTGATGCAGTTCGAGAGCGTGACATCAATAATCCGGTAGATGCCGCCGAACGGCACGGCGGGCTTGGCGCGGTCCCGCGTCAGCGGCCACAGCCGCTCGCCCTGCCCCCCAGCGAGGAGCACGCCGATCGCTTCTCTCATCAGTCCCATCGCGGCCCCATTCTATCAGTATCACCCAGCCCCCTCGCCACCGGCTTCGTGTCCTTGGAGCTTTGGATTTCGTAGGGGCGGGTCTAAGACCCGCCCGCTGCCCGCTTCGCCCACATTTGCATCCGCGACAGCGGCAGTCTTTGACTTCGTAGGGGCGAGTCTAAGACGCGCCCGCTGCCCGCTTCGCCCACATTTGCATCCGCGACAGCGGCAGTCTTTGACTTCGTAGGGGCGGGTCTAAGACCCGCCCGCGCGCATCTGCCCCTCACCGTCATCCTGAGCCCGTCTGCCGCAGAGCGGCGGGCGAAGGATATCTCGCGGCGCTCTTTGCCGCGAGTGTTTCGCTTGATGTTTCACGCTTTCATCCTGACCAAGGGGCCGACTCAGCTTTTCCGCGGCTTCGCGCGGATTTTCCGCTCGTTCCAAACGAGCGGGCCGACGGGGTGCGATTCGCTGCAGCCCCGCGGCACTCACAAATAGCCCCGCCGCGAAGCTTGCCTGCCGCCTGCCTGCCGCCTGCCTGCCGGTAGGCAGGGTAGGCAAGGTAGGCAGGGTAGGCAGGTCGTGCCGTAACACACTCCGCACGAAAAGGGCTTTAGCCCCTGCGGGGCGCTCCACTCTCCTTCTTCGAAGTGGTAGAATCCGCCCAAGCGAGGACTCCTCATGTTCAAACCCAAAGGCCCGTACTGCCAGAGCTGCGGCATGCCTCTCTCCAAAGATAAACTGGGTGGCGGAACGGAGGCCTCCGGCTCGAAATCCGCGGACTTTTGCAGCCACTGCTACGCGGGCGGGAAATTTACCGACCCGAATTTGTCTGTGGACCAAATGATCGAAGAGGTCCGCGCCAAAATGAAAGAGATGTACATCCCCGGCTTCCTCGCCAAGGGACTTACGAAGGACTTCCCCACTCTGAAGCGCTGGGCTCGCTAGCCGGTGAAAAGTTCCTTCATGAAGAACAAACCAGGACCGCTGGCCTTATGCCGGATTTAGACCAAGGGAATTAAACAAAATTGGCGAGGGCGGTAAAAGTATGAAGAATGGGCGCATCTCCTACGCGGATTGGGGAAAGGCTGGCTTGCTCGCACCTTTAGTGATGGTAGTTCTTTTCATTCTCTTGTTTCTTGGATTCGAAGTGGCTGGTAGTAACGACGCTTTGGCTAATGCTGTCGTTCTGATTTTCGTGTTTCCTGGCGTGATCGTGTTTCTACCTTTCATACTCAAAGGATTTCATAATGCTTGGTCGGGCTATTTCGTGTTGTCGATCGTCCTCAATTTCTTTCTTTATACCTGGTTTGTTAAATGGATGATCGTACGTCGTCGCCGAAATCGGCCGGGTGCCTCCCAAGTCGTAAGGAGCGCAGATTAGGGTCTCACCGGGTGTCCCAATTTCGTCTCGAACGGGCGAACGTGGGGGTTCATGTCCCCTCGCTCGTCCCTGCGACTTCATCATCCTCTCCTCCTCCTTCCCCCAAAATCATCCCTTGACATCGAGTTGCGCCTTCGCTAGAAGTGGCGGACAATAGACCCAATAGGGTGGTCCCTTCAGTGCGAACCAGTCCCGAACAGAGTTGCAGTGTATTGAACAGGGGGTGAGGTCTGCGTGGCAGAGGTCATTATCCAGGAAGGTGAATCGCTGGAGAACGCGTTGCGGCGGTTCAAGCGCAAGGTTCAACAGGAAGACATCATCAAGGAAATCAAGAGGCACAGCTTCTATATGAAGCCCGGCGAGAAGCGCCGCACCAAACAGGCGCTTTCGCGCAAACGGCTCCGCAAGAAGCAGCGCCGCGAATTGGATTAGCAGGCCCGGAGGAGCAGTAAAGACACTTGGTGTTTCTGGCAGCTGGGGAACGGTCGGCCGGCTGCCAGCCCGGTTGGGGAACCGGGATTCGAGGCCCAAATGGAATACCAGGATAGAGTCCTGAAGTGTTCGGAATGTGGGGCGGAGTTTGTCTTCACCGCCGGCGAACAGATGTTTTTCGCCGATAAGGGTTTCAAGAACGAGCCCAAGCGGTGCAAGGCCTGCAAAGCCAAACGCGCCGAAGGCGGCGGTTCGGGCGGCGCACAGCGCGCTGAAACCCAGACCACCTGCTCGCAGTGCGGGAAGGAAACCACCGTTCCCTTCAAGCCCACTCAAGGACGCCCCGTCTATTGCCGCGAGTGTTTCCAGCAGCGGCGCTCCATGGGCTCGCCGGTTTAGTCACGCCGGCCGTTGTTTCCAGTTCCTGAATTTGCCGTAAAGGAATCGGCCCTTTGAATCACTCGCGAGTGAATCAAAGGGCCGAAGTTTTTTTCGGCTATTTGTATGGAGGCCGATCTCGCCTCAGGCCGCTTTCTTTCCGCTTGCCGGAACGATTTCCCGCAGCGCCGCCATGAACTTCTGCATCTCTTCGGGAGTGCCCATGGAAACGCGCAGCCAGTTGGCCATCGAGGGGAACTTGCGTCCCACGAGGATGCTGCGGTCCGCAAACGCCTTGATCACCGGCGTGACGTCGCCGCCCACGTTGATCAGCGTGAAGTTCGCGTGCGAGCGGACGTAGCTCCGTCCGTCCTTCTCCAGTTCGGAGTAGAGCCACTTCTTCGTGCCGTTCAGCTTTTGCCGCTGGTCCGCGACATGCTCCGGGTCCGCCAGGCTCGCCATCGCCGCCGACATCACCGCCGAGTTTGTGCTGCTCCACAGTTTGCTCCGCCCCATCGCGCGGATATTCTCCTTCGTGCTGATGGCGTAGCCCAGCCGCATCCCCGCCATCCCGTAAATCTTGGAAAAAGTCCGCGCCACGATCAGGTTCGGATAGTGGCCCACCCAATCCATCACCGTTCCGTAGGAAGCGTCTTCCACGAAGTGGAAATAGGCTTCATCCACCAGCACCGCCGCCGTCTTCGGGACGCGGTCCATGAATTTTCCGATGGCTGCTTTGGAAACGATCGTCCCTGTCGGGTTATTCGGGTTGCAGATATAAATCAGTCCCGTGGATTCATTCGCCGCGGCGGCCATCGCTTCCAGGTCGTGAAGGAAATCTTTTGTCTGCGGCACCTTTACGGGATTGGCGCGCATCACCTGCGCAAACCCCAGCACCGCTTCGTAGGTCGGCTCCGCGGCAATGACTCCCTTGCCCGGCCCCAGGAACGCCGTATCCGCCATGCGCAGAATCTCAGTCGATCCGCAGCCGAGCGCGACCTGATCCGTGGAGACTCCGTGATATTTCGCGATGGCCTCGGCCATGCGCGATTCCGTCACATCCGGATAGCGGCAGGCAATGTTTTCCGAATTGGTGATGGCCTCGCGCGCGCGCGGCGAGGGCCCATAGGGATTTTCGTTGGAGTCAATCTGGACCGCGCCATCGCCGGTGCGCGGCGCGTGCTGCGGCGCGGGCGTTCGTGCCGTCAACAACTCCGGCAGCACCAGCGCGCTCCCTGCGATCGCTCCCAGGCTCTGCGCAAATTGGCGGCGGTCCATTCCGTTTTCCTTCATCACACCCTCCCCATAACGACAGCGATATTTTCGCCGCGATTATCCGCTCTGCGGCCCTCCCGCGCAAGCTCTCTCGTCCGCCCCCGCACGGCACAGCGTTCATATCAGGGCCTTCTTGGTTTGTGTAGGGGCGGGTCTCAGACCCGCCCGACCTGCAACGACGTGCATCTCCGGTTTTCTCCGCTCCCTCCGCGCCTCCGCGGTGAAGTTCTCTACCACTTCCTCCCTCACTCGCTTGGCACTGTCGCAATTCCTGTGCGAAAATCTCCCTCTCGGAGGAATCCATATGTCATCCACTCATCCAGCTTCGCAACCCACACCCGAACGCATTTTTGATTTGATTAACGCGCACCATAACTCCGCCGCATTGAAGGCGGCTGTCGAACTCGACCTCTTTACCGCGATTGGCGAGGGCAACCACGATCCCGCCGGCATTGCGCGGCGCTGCAAAGCCGCCGAGCGCGGCGTGCGCATCCTTTGCGACTACCTTGCCATCGCCGGCCTCCTCACAAAAAATGGCAACAGTTACTCGCTCGCGCCCGATGCCGCCTTGTTCCTCGACCGCCGCTCGCCCGCCTCCATGGCCACTCTCCCCGCGTTCCTGCTTTCGCCCATGATGATGACGAGCTTCCAGGATCTCGCCGCCGCGGTCAGAAAAGGCGGCACCGTCATCAGCGAGGAAGGCACCGTTGCCCCGGAAAATCCCCTCTGGGTCGAATTCGCGCGCTCCATGGCGCCCATGATGGCCTTTCCTGCCGAACTGATCGCGCAGCTTCTGGGCGCGGCGGAAGGGAAAAAGTGGAAGGTGCTCGATATCGCCGCGGGTCACGGCCTGTTTGGCATCGCTCTCGCCAGGCACAACCCCAACGCGGAAATCTTCGCGCTGGATTGGCCGGCGGTTTTGGAAGTGGCCAAGGAAAACGCCGCCGCCGCGGGAGTTGCATCCCGCTACCGCACTTTGCCCGGCAGCGCCTTCAATGTGGATTTTGGAACCGGCAACGATGTGGTCCTGCTCACAAACTTCCTTCACCACTTCGATGTCCCCACTTGCGAGACTCTACTCCGCAAGGTCCACGCGTCGCTTGCCCACGGTGGCCGCGCCGTCACTCTGGAAATGATTCCCAATGAAGATCGCCTCACTCCCGCGATGGCGGCCAAGTTCAGCATCATCATGCTGGCCTCCACGCCAAGCGGCGATGCTTACACTTATTCCCAGTATCAGAGCATGTTCAAGAATGCGGGCTTCCGCTCCTGTGAGCTCCACACCCCGCCCATCGGCGAGCAGATTGTGATTTCAGTGAAGTAGTCCTACCGGCGGGTCAGTACCGGATTCGGTCCGGCTTGTCGAGCCATGCGCGGAAGGCAGCGAGCGCCTCGTCGCGCATCACCTGTACCATGGGGATTTTGCGCAGTCGCGTGGGCTGCGCCATCTCGCGGAAAATGAACGCGTCGTCGAACTGCGCCGCGGCCGCATCCGCCGCTGACGCTCCATAGAACACTCCTGCGGGTCG
Organism: Terriglobia bacterium; assembly: GCA_041476305.1. GTDB lineage: Bacteria > Acidobacteriota > Terriglobia > Acidiferrales > UBA7541 > DASTCZ01. The sequence continues at coordinate 2,783 of JBGOTC010000113.1, read as the reverse complement.
CGCCCAGTAGATCGCCCCCAGGCACATGGGGCAGGGCTCGCAACTAGTGTAAAGCTCGCATCCATCCAACTGAAAACTCCCAAGTTTTCTGCAGGCTTCGCGGATCGCGGTTATTTCCGCGTGCGCCGTGGGGTCGTTCAATGAAGTGACGCAGTTCACGCCCTCCGCGATCACCGCGCCATCCTTCACGATCACCGTGCCAAACGGCCCGCCGCGCCCGCTCCGGACATTCTCCAGCGCCAGCTCGATGGCGCGTTGCATGAATTTATTGTCCATCAGAATCTTCCGGGGGTTACTTTGCCTGCGTATTTTCCACCCAACACCAGTGGACAAATTCCTGCTTGTATCTGTTCACGATTGCCGCGGGCACGCTTGACTCATCCAGTTTCTGCAGCTTGAAATCAATCATCCCGTCCGCATGCACCGTCGCGAGCAAATATCCATAAATGTTTGTCTGCGCCCCCTCTCCGGCGCTCACTCCTTCCGGCAATTTGTACCGCACCGCGCCAGCCGCGCCGATGATCCACCCCGGCAACACGCCTCCGTGAGAACTGGCATAGGCCGTGTTGAAAATATTTCCCATGTAAAAATGTGAATGGCTCGCCAGCACATACACGCGCTTGTGGCCTTCCGTCACTACCTTCAGCAAATCCTGGTACGCGCGCCGCCCGCTCACCAGGCCGTTCGCGAATTGGCTCATGCTGTGGTCATCCCCAATGCTGTCCGGCAGCGCCTCATGCATGCCGACTACAACGGTCGCCACGCTGGGGTCGGCCATGTCATGTTGCAACAATCGTTCAAACCAGCGCATCTGCGCGGTATCGAACTGTTCTTCGCTGGCGTTGTCCAAATTGATGAAGTCCACGTTTCCCTGGCGCCAGTGATAGTAGGTGCGCAGTCGATGATTTCGCGGGTCGTCCTTCAGCCGCTGAGCACGCAGGATTGGTGAGTCCAGCCAATCGGCGAACTGCGCGATAAACTCTTCGCGCGTTTTTGGAAAAGCCGTCTCGTGGTTTCCAATCCCCAGCATGAACGGGATATCGCCGAATGGCGCGACCTGGTTATCCAGAAAATCCTGCCATTCCGCATTCAGGTATTCGGAAATCGTCATTGGCCGCGCGATGTGTTCCGGCTGATGCAGCATGTCTTCGTCGAAGGTATAGGTCGCCCGCAAATCTCCCAGGTGCCAATAGAAAGCGGGGTGGTGCTTTTGTACATCGGCGGCAATCGTGGGCATCACCACGTCACCGCAATTCCGCGCATCGCCTGACACCGCGAAATTCCAGTCGCCCTCCGGCGGGGGTGTCTTCGCCGTGAGCATCCCCGCGCACAAGACCGCCGTCGCCATCGCGGCCCCCATCGTTGCGACCAGTCCCAACTTCCAGTTTCGGCGCATCGACCACCCTCCATCGGACTCGCCTTCATTCCGGCGCCATCATGCTAACAGAACTGCGCCGCGCGAAAATAGCGCATCGCCGTCACTTGCTTAGTCTCGCGCTTTGGGGTAGCGTCGCGCAGGCTTCGGCTCTTTCATGCTCGCTGGAGGCACTTATGAATGACGGCCTTACTTTGGGAATGTTCTTTTCACAGGCCATCCCTTTGACACTCGCCACCGCCCTCGTCACCTATCTTTGCGCCAAGGGAATTCTGGAGAGCTGGTTCGCAAGAATCGGGTGGTCTCTGATTCTCGGCGTCATCGCCACCTTGATCATGTACACGTTGCACACTGGGACCACCAGAGGAACGGGAGATTTGTGGTCCAGCTCGGGTAACGGCATCGCGGGATTGTTTTTTGTCGGGCTGAAATTCCTGGCTCTCTACTACATTATTGCCGGGCCCCTGATGGTGCTAGGTTGCCTGGTGGCGGGTATTATCCTGGGCATCATCATCGCCAGGACCTTGAAGTAGTTGGCGAGGCCTGCCTCGGAAACCTCTCCAGCTTGCTCTCCACAAAATAGACCATTATCTTTACTTCCCCCGGTATAATCGGCGCGCCCTGTTCGCAGGCTGCCTGCTGCAACCATGAAGGAGAGAACAATGAAGCGTCTTCTTGTCCTGGGAGTGATCGCTGTCGCTTGTTTCGCGTTGCCCGCGCTGACGCAGGACCGTCCGGTGAACATCGACGGTTTCAGCTCCGAATCGGCCCGCACGGAAACGCAGTGGGAGCAGCGGTTCCGCGCCATGCCCTTACCGGACAACATGCGCGAATCCATGAAACGCCTGACCGCGCACCCGCATCACGTCGGCTCCCCCTGGGACAAGGACAACGCGGAATGGCTCCTCGCTCAATTTAAGTCCTACGGATGGGAGGCGCACATCGAATCCTTCAACGTTCTTTTCCCCACGCCGAAGGAGCGCGCCGTCGAACTCGTCGAGCCCACACACTTCGTGGCTAAGCTCCAGGAGCCGGCCCTCGCGATGGACCCCACTTCCAATCAGCAGGCCGAGCAGCTCCCCAGCTACAACGCCTACTCCATTGATGGCGACGTCACTGCCCCGCTCGTTTACGTGAACTACGGCGCCCCCGCCGATTACGAAGAACTCGATCGCCGCGGCATCTCCGTAAAAGGCGCAATCGTCATCGCTCGCTACGGCAGCACCTGGCGCGGCATCAAGCCAAAAGTCGCCGCCGAGCACGGCGCCCTCGGCTGCATCATTTATTCCGATCCCCGCGACGACGGCTATTTTGAAGGCGCGGTTTTTCCCGAAGGGCCTTTCCGCCCGAAGGACGGCGTGCAGCGCGGCAGCGTCGCGGATATGCCGCTCTATCCCGGCGATCCCCT
>JBGOTC010000112.1:0-8643 GCA_041476305.1 Terriglobia bacterium | reverse complement strand
CCGGCCTGAGACTGCTGGGGCCCATCACAGCACTGGCGCTGGCGGTAGCTGGGCTGGTTTTCCTGGCGCCAGTGAACGATTGGGTCCGGATCGGCATGGCCGCCGTTGGATTTTCCGTGCTGGCATGCCTGTTCGGGTTGGCCCGCAAACAGGATTTGGAATTCCTGCGCATAGCATGGAAAACGCGCCTCGGGTTGCGTGGAGCCTAGCGAGCGGTTGTGGAGGATGATAAGGAGTCAATGGGAAATACAGGTCAGGCCGAGGCCATCGGCGGCAGCAAGCGTATTCCGGAGCTCGACGGGTTGCGCGGGCTGGCCATTTTTCTCGTCCTGCTTTGCCACTACATTGGCGACCCCCCGCACGGGGTGGCGCACACGTGGGCTTCGCGGATCGGCGCGGTCCTCGCACAGGGCGCGGCTGGAGTGGACCTGTTCTTTGTGCTCTCCGGATTCCTGATCGGCGGGATCCTCCTGAATTCCCGATCTTCTCCGCGTTATTACAGCACTTTCTATCTGCGGCGGTTTCACCGGATTATTCCTCTCTATTATTCCTGGTTGATTCTGTTCGGGCTGGTTTGGATTGCCGCCAAGCAATTTGGAGGCGCCGCGGGAGCGGAGTTCCGGCTGGCCACGCCCTTCTGGGCATATTTCGTATTCCTGCAAAACTATTTTAGCGGGTCCACGGTGATCCAATCCTTTTGGCTGATTCCCATGTGGTCGCTGGCAGTCGAAGAGCAGTTCTACCTCGTCGCGCCGCCGCTGGTACGGAATCTCTCGATGAGAAGCCTGGCGATACTCATGGCTACCATCATTCCCGCCTGCCTGATCCTGCGGATTGTTCTGGCCACGGTCTATGGAGCCAGTTATGACTATTGGGGATTGCGCGCGGCATACTTCTGGACACCGGCGCGCGCGGACGACCTGGCGCTGGGTGTGCTGGTTGCAATGATCTGGGTAAGCCCACCGGCCAGGGCCTGGATCCAGGGAAAAAAGCGCCAGATCTACATGAGTTTGGCAGCGTGCGGAGTGCTTCTGATTGGGTTGGAATATTGGTTGCTTAAGCCGAATTCGTTTGTCACCGAAACTTTTGGACGCACTGTAATCGGACTCTTTTTCGTGCAGCTGATGGTAATTCTGTTGATTGACCGCGCCAGTGTGTTGGCAAAGATATTTCGGTTTGGCCCATTGAAGGAGCTTGGCAAGATCTCCTATTGTGTTTACATCATTCACTATGGGATTGAATGGAGCTTATTCAGACTTGTGCGCCACGACACTCCCCGGTTCGACAGTTGGCCGGCGATTGGCGTGACCATCCTTGCCTTGGTGGCGACCATCGTGATTGCCGAGCTTTCCTGGCATTATCTTGAGCACCCATTGATCCGGCGCGGCCACAGGTATTCCTATTGACCCGTGTTCGCGCAAGGCACTGATCGTCCAATGGTCATGAAATCAGAGGCTTGCGGCGTAGAGTGACTTCGGGGAGGAATCGATGAGAGAAGAGTTATGGTGGAGGCTGCGTGAATCATCAGCATTGCGCAAGCTCTATCGCCTGCCCCTCCTCGCCTCTGTGATGAAGAAAGCAAGCCTCCTATTGCTCCCTGAATTATCGGAGAAGGTCTTGGAAGTAAAAGATGGGCCCGGAAAAGGATTCCGATTCGAGTTGAATCCACGGTGGCAGCCCAATTTGTGGAGAGGCTCTTACGAGCCAAGTGCGGATCGGATCATGGAGGAGTACTTCAAGCCAGGCAAGACTTTTTACGATATCGGCGGGGGGATCGGCTTCTATTCATTGGTGGCCGCTCGCAAGGGGGCAAATGTGATCACACTGGAGCCAGATCCCCAGAACTTTGCCTGTATCCAGCGTCACGCACGAATGAACAAACTGGATGGCAAGTTCCGATTGTTGCCACTCGCTGCTTATTCACATACTGGCGGCTTGCTCCTGCAACCGAGTCCTGTCGATGATGGCCGCGGTCACGGAAACTCGCACGCGCAGGCTGTCTTTGGCACAGACCCGAGTCTCTGCATTGAAGTGCAGTGCACGACCCTGGACGATCTTGCCCGCGAGAATCCAATGCCGGATCTGATAAAGATTGATGTGGAAGGCGCTGAAGCTGAAGTATTCAGAGGGGCGGAACGGCTGATGCGAGAAAGCGGGTCCCCAATGTTATGCGAGGTCCATAACGCAGAGCTCGGAACAGAAATTCAGGAGATTCTCCGCGAGAGGAACTATCAAAGTGAATGGCTGGATGATGAAAGTTACACTGTGCGATGGCTTTTCGCCCGGCCCCAATCGGAGAATCGCCTCGGCAGGGCTTGAAGCAACTTGACCCATACTTAGCCCGATGTTGCTGAATATAGAGGACTTAGAAAGCTCCCGGATTGAAAAAAGAGATCTTCATACTCTGCTCCGATCCCCCCGAACAACTAGGAGGCGTGGAGGCCTGTGTCCGCGAGCAAGTCCGGGGTTTTCAAGAGCGCGGGTATGCGGTCCGCGTTTTCCACCGGGAGAATTCCGGTTCCGCGTTTTCGCGACGACTGGAACGTGGTCTCAGCCGCCATGTGACAGACGCACTTTGCGGCCGCTCGATTGGCCGCGCGGCTCAAAAGGCCATGCATGAATCAGTAGCTGCGGTAATTTCCCACAGCATCGTGGGGTGGTATCGGCTGCGCGTCCCCGCGGGATGCAAGCAGTTTCATCTTTACCACGGAACGTATCGCGGTGTTGCTGAAGCCTGCCGTCCATTCATTTCCTACGCTGGTTATTTGAAGCTCAAGTGGTGGGATTCCATGGTTCTGGAGCGATTCAGCGGCCGCAGAAAACAGGTCTTTTGTGTTTCGGAATTGGTCCGCATCGAGGTGAAAAAGAGTTTCGGTTATGACGGCATCACGCTTGGAAACCCATTGGACATGAGTGCGTTCCGTCCGCTGGATCAGCGCGCATGCCGCGAGAAATGGGGGCTTCCGGCCGGGGGTCCCGTGGCAGTGTTCGTCGGGAATATGGATCCTTACAAGAATTTCCCCGTGGTCCAAAAGTTGATTGAAGCGCTGCCTGAAATTCTGTGGGTGCTGGCCTTGCGGGGCGTGCCGGAGGGTTGGAAGGTGCCTGGTGGAAACGTTCGCGTGTTGCGGAATGTCCCCAGGGAAGAAATTCCCGAACTCTACTCGGCCGCCGATTTCTCGGTCTGTCCATCGCGTTATGACGCGTTCCCTTACGTCATCGCTGAGGCGCTGGCCTGCGGGCTGCCCGTTCTTTCCAGCTTGAATGGCGGGAGCCGCCAGTTTCTGCGCGAGCCTCCGCTGGACCGCTTGGTGATTCAAGACCCTGACGACATTGAGGGGTTCATCCGGGCGGCAAAGGACCTTGCGTCGCGCATCGATTTCTACAAGCAGGCAGTGCTCAGCCACGTGAAACCGGCGGTTGAGCAGTGGATGAATTTGGAGAATTGGTGGAAGCGATTCGGCGAGATCACTGGATTGTGAGCCACGGCAGCGCAATGGCGGAAAGTCAGACATCTTCAAAACCAGCGTTGATTGCTTCTCCCCTCGCGAAGCCACACAGGATTCCAGAACTCGACGGATTGCGCGGCGTTGCAATTTTCCTGGTGCTCATCTTCCACTGCTTTACGATCCCGATCGCGGAGAAGTGGCCAAATCCATTGTCGTATTTGCGGTATGCAACGCGGTTGACCTGGACTGGAGTTGATCTATTTTTTGTCCTTTCCGGCTTCTTGATTGGGGGGATTCTCCTTGATGCTCGTGAGTCCCCACGATATTTCAAGGTTTTCTATTTTCGGCGCGCGTGCAGGATACTCCCGGCCTATTTGCTCTACCTGGCGGCAATCGCCGCATCCTACATGCTGTTTTATCCGTCGCATAGGCCTGGGGAAGACATAATGTTCCGGCCAACAATGCCGTGGTATTCCTATCTCTCCTTCACGCAGAATTTCTGGATGGCGATTCGTGACACAGTCGGCGCGCCCGTGCTTGGGATAACATGGTCACTGGCCGTCGAGGAGCAGTTCTACCTTACGCTTCCCGCAGTAATTCGATTCGTATCTGGGCGCAGGCTGCTTCACTTTCTCGTGGGAGGGATTCTCATTGCGCCCGTCCTGCGAACTGCCTTGTTGCTGGGATCTTCACACACATCAGGAGCGGTATTTACACTCCTGCCATGCCGCATGGACTCGCTGCTTCTGGGCGTCGTGCTTGCGCTGCTGCTTCGACGAGATTCTGTTTGGGCATTTATGGTTACACATCGCCGCTGGCTGTGGGGATTGCTGACAATTCTTGCGTTGGGCATCCCTTTTTTCAACATGGATGCCGGGTCCACCACAATCCGCATGGCAACGATCGGGTACGACTGGTTCGCGTTGTTTTACGGGACGATCATGGTGATTGCCTTGACGCAGCCCGATAGCCTGCTGGGGCGGCTGCTCCGGAACAGCTGGTTGCGAGGCCTTGGAGGCGTTGCCTACCTGACCTATCTGATTCACACGGTCGTATTCGCGATGTTCATGTCCATGGTTCGGCGCCATGGCGATATTCATTGGTCGGCCGGTGACCTGGCGGCCAGCGCGGGCGCAATGGTTTTGAGCGTGGTCATCGCCAAAGTCTCATGGGAATTGTTTGAGAAGCGGATTGTGCACTGGGGACACTCAGTAGGTTACTGAGCAACATGTTTGAGCGCCGCAGGACCAGGAGAGATGAGTGAGAGAAAAGGTATTTCGCGACCTTGTTGTTGGCGCCGTAGCGAGGCAACCCCTTTGGGCGAAGGAGTGGCTGTTGAGGCATCCTCATCTGCTACTGGGAGTGCTGTTCAGGTTGGAGCGCGGCGATCTGGTGGTCAGCCCAGCCGGCCCGGCGGGGCTTCGCTTCCGCATGAAGCTCCGATGGCAAGCGCACACCGCCTATGTGATTGGGTCCTATGAACCGGAATTCATGGACGCGTTGCGCAGGCACATCCGACCGGGAGATACCTGCCTGGATGTGGGCGGAAACCTTGGCTACTACTGTATGGTGATGGCCCGACTGACGGGGTCGGGTGGACGCGTGATTTCGTTTGAGCCAATCGCCGAGAATCAGGCGGTGTTGCGGGAGAACATCGCCCTGAACGGGATGGACAATGTGGAGGTCGCAGACATCGCGCTGGGCGCTACTCCCGGAGTGATGTCCCTGATTCGGGGGGAGGCAGGCGCGGTGAGCGCAACGCCATCCGTGCGCGGCTATGCGGTCGAGGGCGCGCAGAGTTCGGTGGAGGTGCGTGTCGATACATTGGACGCATTCCTGGAACACAGGAGTTGCCGTCCGTCGGTAATCAAGATAGACGTGGAGGGCGCGGAGATGGAAGTTCTGCAGGGCGCGGTGAAGACGCTGCGGGCAGCGCGCCCGGCGGTGCTTCTGGAAGTCCATGGATGGGATGACGAATCGAGTGGAACGGTGCGTGGTTTTTTTTCTCCCCTGGGCTACCAGGTCTCGCTGATAGGCACGCGCGGGCATGAGGCATTCTGTCTTGCCGTCCCTGGATATAGAGATGATCATACAAGGGAACGGCAGCGTAACAATTTGGCCGAGTGATTGAGTCAAGTCGCCATATACAATGACAAGTACAGACACTTCGCGGATCGGGGCCATGGAACTGGCGGGCTCTGCCCCTCCAGCCTTGATGAAAATCGCATTCAGTGACTGCTATTCGAACCAACACGTGACCGTCCGTTATCTTGCGGATACTTTCGCCCCAGGATTCGCCACGCATTTCGATCTTGAAACCTATAAACCAAACGTCAGTGTTCTCAAACTGCTTGAAATTGCGAGGACGCGGGGCGAAATGCCCGACGTGCTCGCGCACACGATCGTGACACCCGGCCTTCCACGCGACCTGGACAAATGTCCGATCCCCACCGTGGCTCTGGATATTGATTCGTTCGGCTGGACGGAATCGCGCATCCGTTGGTCAATGTTGTTCGATCATGTTTTCTTGTGGCATTTGTCCCTGGTCCCCAAGTACAAAGCGGCGGGCCATCCAAAAGTCGTTGCCATGCCGCACGCTGTGGACGCGGATTTCTGCCGCGGTGCCCTTCCAACCGAGGAACGGCCACTGGATTTGGGCTGGATCGGCGCTTTCCAACATGGCCATTATGCGCGGCGCAAGAGGATCGTCAGCGGATTGGCTGCGCGATTCAAGATGAATGACTACATGAAGTTTCACACAAAAGCGGAAACTGCGGACGTTTACAGGAATTCCAAGATAGTTGTGAATGTTTCGCGCGACGAATTTCCGCCGGAAGCGAACATGCGTTGCTATGAGGCGATGGGCGCCGGAGCGCTTCTGATCACGCAAATGCCCACAGAGCTGACGGAGTGGGGCTTTCGCGAAAACGTCCATTTCGTGGGCTGGCGAAACGAATCGGAAATCCCCGACCTGGTGGACTTTCACCTTAGACATGAAAAGGAAAGAATCGAGATCGCAAGGGCGGGGCAGGAACTGACACTGAAGGACTTTACTTTTCAGAAGTGCCGCGACAAGATGAACGCGGTCCTCGCGGAAAGTCCAAAAGAGTTTTTTGCTCCAGCGAGGAAATGGACGAAAGAACAAGTTTCGCTGGTCCATGTCGAGTATTACTACCGGGTGCAGCTCATTGGCGCATTGTTCGAGGAATTTGCCTCTTTGAAGGGAGCGAATCCGAGGGCCCGTTGGAAGGCGCTTCCGATGCTGTTGAAAACGCTACGCCATAGCATGAAGAACGCGCTGTGGTAGCGCAGGGCCGCAATCGCTGAACGAAAAAAGGATGTGTTCATGAGAATTTTGGTAACCGGGGGGCTGGGTTTCATCGGGTCCAACGTGGCGAATCGACTATTGCAGGAAGGGCAGGAAGTCGTCCTCTTTGACACTGCGCGCCGCGCGGGAGTGATGAAGAACCTGGACTGGCTGCGGGAACAACACGGTGAGCGCGTCCATTGGACGAACGCAGATGTCCGGGACGCCTCCGCAGTGCAGAAAGCCATGCAAGGTGCGGTCGTTGTATTCCATTTGGCCGGGCAGGTTGCCGTGACGACGTCTGTTGCCGATCCGCAAGGGGACTTTTCGATCAACGCTCAAGGCACCTTGAATGTCCTGGAGGCGGCGCGGCAAGTGCAGCCTTTGCCCATCGTGATTTACACCTCAACCAATAAGGTGTACGGGGGAATCGATCACGTGCGCGTGGTCGAGCGTGCGACACGTTACGAATATGAATCGCTTCCCCACGGGGTTCCCGAGTCCTGTCCCCTGGATTTTCATTCACCTTACGGTTGCTCGAAGGGTGCAGCGGATCAATACGTCCGTGACTACCACCGCATCTACGGATTGCCCACCGTGGTCCTGCGCATGTCTTGCATTTATGGCCCACGCCAATTCGGAAATGAAGATCAGGGTTGGGTGGCGCATTTCGCACTGACGGGCCTGCGTGGCGGCGATTTGATGATCTATGGAGACGGCAAGCAGGTGCGCGATCTGCTTTTTGTGGATGACCTCGTGGAAGTGATGATGCGCTGCATCGCTCGAATTGATCGCACAGCCGGGGAGATCTACAACATCGGTGGAGGTCCCGCCAACACCATATCCGTGTGGGCCGAACTGCAGGCGCCCCTTGCCAAACTCATCGGCAAACTGCCCGAGGTGACTTACGGACCGTTCCGTCCCGGCGACCAGCGCGTTTACGTGAGCGATATTCGCAAGGCGAAAGAACAGTTGGACTGGGCTCCCAAGGTTGGAATCGCCGAGGGGCTAAAGCGAATGGTCGAGCAGTGGGGACCACAGTGGCTATCCGCCAAGGTCGGGTAGCACAATCACGTTGATTTCAGAGCAGTCGCAACATCGCTTGTCCGGGTATGTATGAAGGGCGCCAACGATCTGTTCTCGAATTGCGATTGTTCCGCCCCTAACGATGAGGCCCTGTTTTCACTTGTAAATGGCCGGCCCTCCGGGAAGATGGGAACTCAAGCACAGCGGCACTTCAAGTCGAGTCTTGAATATCGCGCACATCCATCAAGCAAGAAGAAAAACTGCTCCCGGATCAAACGGCTCGGTCATGAATAATTTAATCGCACTATTGGGCCGGGGAGACGCACCAACGGACGCGCTGGAAGACTATTGCTACTGGCTCGCGCAGGCGCTGGGACGCGCGGGGCAGCCCATGGAGATCCTGCGCGTGCCTTGGGCCGAACGCGGATGGTTCCGTGCCATGGCGTGGTTGTGGCGGGAGTCGCGCCAATGGCGCGGCCGGTGGGTGGTGCTGCAATACACGGCGCTCGGGTGGTCGCGGCGCGGGATTCCCTTCGGAGCGTTGTGGGTGCTGCGCGTGTTGTGGGTTCGCGGAGTGCATGCGGCAATCGTTTTCCATGACGCCATTCCATACAAAGGCACGCGATGGAAGGATCGCGTTCGCAAGGCGGCGCAGACTTTTGTGATGCGAAGAGCGTATGCCTGGTCGGAGCGTTCCATCCTCACCGTGCCGCTGGAAATGGCCGCCTGGCTACCGGCTTCGCAGAGAAAGGCCGCGTTCATTCCGGTCAGTGCGAATCTTTCGGGGGCGGTTGCGGCCACGAAGCGAGACAGGCTTCGGAGTGAGGGCAGAAAGACGGTTGCTGTTTTTGGCGTGACGGG
>JBGOTC010000111.1:0-8648 GCA_041476305.1 Terriglobia bacterium | reverse complement strand
TGGGCATCGGCGCCAACACGTCGCTCTTCTCCGTGGTGGACGCTGTGTTGTTCCGCGCGCTTCCCTATGAGAACCCCGACCAACTCGTGTGGGCCACGACCTTCATGCCGCAACAGAACGTGAACCTCGTCTTCTCCGACCTTTATCACGGCTGGCGCAAACAGAACCACGTGTTTGAGGCAATGGCCGGATATTCCAACTCCACGGATTTCACGCTCACCGGGACAGGCACCGCGGAGCGGATCCACGGGAGCAGAGTCACAGCTTCGCTGCTGCCTGTGCTCGGCGTCACACCGAGAATCGGCAGAAATTTTTCGGCGGAAGAGGACAGCCCCGGCGGACCGAAAGCCGTCCTGCTGACCGACCACATTTGGAAATCACACTTCGGCGGCGACCCGAACGTCATGGGCAAGGTCGTTTCACTCGACCAAAATCCGTACACAGTTGTCGGCGTCCTGGACCCGGAATTTGCTTTCCTCGAGAACACCTCCATTGACGTGCTGGTCCCCTTCCAACTGGCGGAAAGCAGCATCCAGAATGATCAAGGAAGAGTGACCGTACGCATTCAGCCCTTGAGCGTAATTGGGAGGCTGCGCCCGGGAATGACTGCCGCGGCGGCGCAAGCCGATCTCGCGGCCATCAATAAGCAGGGACTTGCGGCCCTGCCCATGGGCCTTGGCGCGATGTTCGGCAAGGGGCAAGTGCAGGCATTTACTTTGCATGACCACCAGGTCGGCAATGTGCGGCAAGACCTGCTGGTGCTGATTGGCGCCGTGGGATTTGTGCTGCTGATTGCCTGCGCCAATGTCGCGAACCTGCAACTCGCGCGCAGCGCGGCGCGGGAAAAGGAAATCGCCGTCCGCCGGGCGCTGGGATCAACGCGCTGGAGGCTCATCCGGCTGCTGCTGACGGAAAGCTCTGTTATCTCACTTGCAGGCGGGATTGTGGGCCTGGGATTTGCGGTGGCGGTGATCCGCATGATCAAGCATTACGGCCCGACAAATATTCCTCACCTCTTGAGCGCCCACCTGGACGCGCGTGTGCTCCTGTTCACTCTGGGCATCTCGCTCGTCACTGGATTCCTGTTCGGCCTCGCGCCCATCTCCGCCGCGCTTCGCGTTTCGCTGAATGACACTTTGAAGGAAACCGGTGCTCCCGGTGGGGCAGGATCCGGTGCGCGGAATCCTCAAAAGGTTCTGATGGTTCTGGAGACGGCGCTCTCGCTGGTTCTCCTGATCGGCGCGGGATTGCTGGTGCGCACCTTCATCGGAATGACTTCCATCTCCCCGGGATTCGATCCCGAAGGAGTCCTGACCTCGCGCATCTCGCTTCCCTTGAATCAATACCAGACGCCGGAGCAGCAGCGCGCATTCTTCTCGCAGCTTGTGGAGCGCGTGCAAGCCCTGCCGGGCGTTACTGCCGCGGGCGCGGCGGCGGCCCTGCCGTTGCAGCCTGGGTTGATGATGATCGCCTCGCATGTGCAAGGGCAGGGGCCAAACGATCTCGGCAGCAGTAATATCCCGACGACCTCTCTCAATATCGTGACGCCGGGAACATTCAAAGCTCTGCGAATTCCACTGCGGCAGGGGCGCTACCTCGACGAGCGCGATGGCGCGAACGCGCCGCAGGCCCTGGTGGTCAACGAAGCCCTGGTGCGCCGGGATTTTCCAAAACAAGATCCTGTCGGCCAAATCGTGAATGGACTCCCCGGCGGACCGAAGACCATCGTTGGTGTTGTGGCGGACGTGAAACAGCGATCGCTTACCGCTGAAATCATTCCCATGGCTTATGTCTCGATGGAGCAGATGCCGATGGCGAGTGCCAACCTCGTCATCCGAACTTCGGGGAACCCGTTGAGCCTGGTCTCCGCATTGCGCAAGCAAGTGCTGGACCTGGACACCAATGTTCCCCTGGATGCCGTTCAGACCATGGACGACATGTTTGCGTCACAGGTCGCTTCTCAACGGTTCAACGCCGCAATGCTCTCGGGATTTGCCGGGCTCGCCGTGCTGCTTGCTGCTGTGGGCATTTACGGCGTAATGGCCTACGCCGTGGGCCAGCGCACGCATGAGTTCGGCATCCGCATGGCGCTTGGCGCAGAGCGCGGCGACGTGCTGCGCATGGTGCTCAAGCAGGGGCTGCTGCTGGCGTTTATGGGAATCGGCGTTGGACTGATCGCATCCCTCGCGCTCACGCGTCTGCTGAGCGCAAGACTCTACGGAGTGAAGGCCACCGATCCGTTGACATTTATTCTGGTCACCTCAGTATTCGTGATTGTGGCCCTCGCGGCTTGCTGGGTGCCGGCGCGGCGCGCTACACGCGTGGATCCGGTGATTGCTCTGCGCTACGAATAGACGCGAATCATATGAAACGCTTGTCCGATATTGGATGCATTCCAAGTGGTTGATTAGCATCAGGACTGGTTGATTTCGGCCAGGGGCGGATGCCCTCATTCTAAGTATTGTCCCTACGCGTCCATATACCATTGATTCCAATAGGGTTATTCCTGGCTCAAAAGCCTTTCCTTTGGCACGCCCATTGCACTTGGAAGATTGTCGGAAGGAGGTATCGAAATGCGATATCTAAGATATTCGCTTCTGCTCGCCGTGCTGGCGCTTGCGGCCGGCACTGCCAGCGCGCAAGTCAGGATTGGTGTTGGCATCGGATTTGGCCAGGGCTACGACGCCTATGGGGTCTACGGGCCCGTTTGCCCGTATGGATACTACCCGGTCTACCCTTACACCTGCGCCCCTTACGGTTACTACGGCCCCGAGTGGTTCTTCGACGGATTTTTCATCGGCGCCGGACCGTGGTATCACCCGCGGGCTTTTTACTTCAGCCACCCGCGTTTCTTCCGCGATCGTGATGATTTTTTCCGCCGGCGTGGATTCGAGCGCGGGCGCGATTTTGACCGTGGACGTGATTTTGATCGCCGGCGCGATTTCGATAATCGCCGCGGATTTGACAACCGATCCCGCGGCAACCCCGGTTTCCGCGGCAATCAAGGCTTCCGTGGCAACGGCGGATTCCAGGGCAACGGTGAGTTCCGCGGCAACGCGCCACAACGCGGCGGCAACACCTTCCGTGGCAATGGCGGATTCCAGGGCGGTGGTGGCTTCCGCGGGAATTCCGCACCGCGCGGCAATGGTGGTTTCCGCGGTAACGGCGGATCGCGCGGCAACGGCGGCCATCGTCGGTAATCTCTACATTAATCTTTGACCCTGCTCAGACGGCCGGCAAACTCGGTTGCCGGCCGTTTTGCATTTGCGCGAAGAACATCGCCGCTCGCCGGCCGGTGCTCTCACTGAGGATTGGATCTGTGGAATTTTGCAAGCGCATCACGCACTTGTTGAAATGGCATGGGGTCATAGTGCATGCCGTAAATGCGATCCACATCCACTTTCTCGCGAAGGATGGCGTCAACCGCCTCTTGCGCCGTTTGCGGAAGAAAAATCGCTCCGTCCCGGCCGAAAGAGAACAGATCACTCGTATAGACCAATTTTGCGCCCGGAAAGTAGACCATCATCTGCCGTTCCCCCGTCAAGGTACGCAGAGGAATCAGCTCCATGCGATTTTCGCTGGCCCCCAACGCCAATCGCCCGGAGACAAAATTGAATTTCACCGCCCGCGGATTCTTGGCGAAGGAATCGGGATGCATTCGATGCGGCGCCGCCATGAACCGCGTCAGGACCGGGCGGTTCAAATCCAACGCATAAATGGGGATTCCGCGGGCGGCGAATTCCCGCAATCCGCCAAAGTGCGGCCAGGAATCGGAGGTCGTCACCACCGCCTTAATGGGCAACCCCGGGAAATGCTTTTGAGCATCCTCAATCATCCGGGCGGAGTAACCGCTTGAAATCACCGCTTCCAAAATGACGATGCCATCCGCCTGGCGAACCTCCGTGGCATGAAACCCGATCGGCCCGTTAACATAAATGATCCCGGGCGCGACTTCCAAAGGACTTGCATTGGAGACTCCTGCGGGAAAATCATTGATGTCGCGCGCCAGCGCGAGCGATGCCTTCCGAACGTCTTCGGGAATCGCAAAATCGGCTTCATTGATGGCCGGATTGAATTTCAATTCGTTCGCGGTGAACGTGGAATACGGCTGGCCGTTCAGTTCCCTGGACCACTGCCGCGGATACCGGACGCCGGATGCGTCCAATGACCATGTGGCAAATGTCGTCCTTACCGTGATGTCTCCCCAGGGCCCCTGGAAAAAGTCCATCGGGCGGGCGCGCGTGACTTCAATGCATCCCGGCACCCGCGATTGGCTGCTGAGGTAGAGGCGGACCGCTTCCCCTTGCCACGTGAAGGCCGCGACGTGCTGCGTGAAACCGTGAAGCTGCGCGTCGGCTTCCGCATGCAAGTCCGCCGCGTCCAGCGCCGTCTGCAAGACCCTCAGCGGGTCGAGCGCGAGAGTCTCCTCACCCTCAATGGCGCCGGCAGCGGAGCCCGGGCTGAACTTGCCTTGCGCCCACCGCGCGACAGCGCCGCCGGAGGTTACGCTGACCGCCGCGGGGGACCAGTTGGCGTTGTCCCAGCCGGTAATATTCAGCGTCCTGGACTGGCGCTCAATCCGCATCCGACCGTTCGCGAAATCCCGGGTTTCGGCGGACTGGTAGAAGTCCGGAAGCCAGGGGCCCTCCGGGCGCTCGGACTGCTCGAGTTCATTCCGAAACCCAATGCCTTTGATTTCGAGGGCATGGATCGCGCGCAGCTTCTCTTCACCGCCCATGGCATCCATTGCGCCGTGAATCCATGATTGCGCCAGCTCGCGGTTTGCTCCCTGCCCGCCTTTCCCTGTGTCTTGAGCCGGCCCAGAAAGTGAAAGGAAAACGACAAACAGAATCAGGATCCGCGGAGATGTCAGAAATCGCATATGGCCCCTGTTTTTCCCGGAGTTGGAAACTCTCACCCGCTGTTACGCGTGGCTAGCCGGTTTCGTTTCATGCGAATCGCTCTGTGCGCGGGGAATTCCTGATTCTCTTTGGCGCCTGGCGCGAAAATTCGGGACCCATCTGCCCGTTTGATGTACGAGAAATTGTCAAGAGAACCCTGCTGCACCATCGGACAGTTCAATGGAGGAGTGGAAAATATTTTCCCGTAATTCTTTCAATCAGGAGAAAAACCATGTGATTCTCGTCACAGTGTTTATCCTTCCCGCTCTCTGCATAAATTACACATGTCTGAATTATTTCCCATCCTAAGTCGCTGAAATCAGGAAGGTTTTCTTTGGTCATCCCCTTGCGAAGTGTAGATATACCCGATTTCATATCTCAGCCGATCCATGGCTGCTTTGGAGAGTGCCAATGAGAATGCCCGGACGTGGTCTTTGCTTCATTGTCTTCCTGGTGGCCCTCACTGTCCTTGGGTGCGGGGTCACAAATAACGTTCCCCCTGGAGTTCCTGGATCGGTCCCAACCACCTTTACAGTGACGGACACCCCGCCCGCGGGGGTAACATTGCTTTCCTTCGAAGTTACAGTCACAAGCGCAACGTTGAGTCCAGGAAATGTGGTGCTCGTTGTGAACCCGGTCCACATTGAAGTCAAACAACTGGAGACCGAATCGGCGTTTCTTGCCACCGTGAACGTGCCGGCCGGAACGTATCAAAGCGTGGCCTTGACCTTCTCGAATCCGGAATTGACTTTCCTGAATCAGACGGGCGCGGCCATTGGAAACTGCGCGAACAACGCGGTCTGCGAGATCCAATCCAACACCTCCAGCAACGTTACTTATTCCGGCGCCCCCTTCCCCATCTTGATTGCCAGCAACACATCGGGCGGCCTGCAACTCGATTTGAACGTGGCCAACATTATTTCCAACAACCTGAGTGCGAATTTCTCCGCGGCCAATGCTCTCGTCGTCACGCAACTGGCGGCGCGGCCAACGGGAGAGTTGGAAGATATGGATGACCTCGATGGGACTGTCCAGAGTGTGGACACCGCGAACCAGAAGTTTACTCTGCATACTTTCAAGGGTGATTTCGTGATCGGTGTCGATACCAACACTCAATTTGAAATATCCGGCTGTGCAGCCAACAACTTCACCTGCCTTCAGACCGGCCAAGTGTTGGATGTGGATGCCAAGATCATTCCAGGAGGCGTATTCACGGCGAAGAGAATCGAAATGGAGGATGCAGCGGCGGACGATGAATTGGAGGGCGTGGTCTTCAAGATTGACGATGCCACGCACTTTGAAATGGTGGTTCTCGACGAGCTCAGGTCCGTCAACAACGTCAACGTCGGAAACGCCACCGTGGTCACGCTGAGCTCTCCAACTTTTCAAGTGAAGGCCCACGGGTTAAGCGTTCCCAGCGCGTTGCAAAACGCGTTTCAAGGGGCCACGGACACGTCTCAACTCATGCCCGGGCAGGTGGTGCAGGTGCGGGCGAATACAGTTACACCCGGACCTCCCCTCGGCGTGACCACCAACAGAGTGCGGTTGCGTTTCACGCAGGTAACCGCAAACCTGTCGGGCGCTCCGGTGCCGCCGAACTTTACACTCGGTACGCTGCCGCCGTTGTTCACCAATGCAGGCATTACTACCATTCACGTCCAGACCTCGAGCAATACGGACTTCGAGGGAGTCCTGGTGCTGAATGCGCTGCTCAATGGTGACGCCGTCTCCGTACGCGGTCTGCTCTTCAAGAACGGAGTCAATCCTCCGGAGTTGATCGCCAAGAAAGTGCGGAAACGATAACCAGTGATCTGATCTGAAACGAATTGGGCCGGAGGATCAAGAGTCCTCCGGCCCATTTCTTTTGGCGGTGCCACTCAGCGGGAATCATGTCAAGAGCTTCAAGACAAAGTGTTGCTCGCCGGGAAGCAAAAGGAGGCTGAAGACCTCAACTCTCTGGAAATGTTGCGCGCCCCTTCCTCGTCGCCGTCTCGCCACGAGAATCGTCTCTGTGAGTTCCGTCACAGTTGTAGCGCGCACAAGACTTTGCATGGTTCATCCCTTTTTGCGTCTGCCATCCTTAAGTGGCTGGTGCCAATGGACTTTAATCAGATTGCGCCTCCTGTTGACCATGACTCTCAGTACCTGGTCTTCAGCTGGTCCGGCGCTGGCTGGCGATTATTACGGTTCGAGGCCGAATCTCGTGGGATGATTTCGCAACTTTCATCTGTGACCGGGGTTACAGACAGCAGCGCGAAGTACAAGTAGCCTATCGGCCCAATTCCATTCACTCGATTTTTCTTGGCTTGATCCAAGTCCGAACAAGGAGCGCACCAGATGCGAAAGGGATTATCAACGACAAAAAAGACGGGCCCAAGTTTCGGTGTCATTGTGTTTCTGCTGGTCCTCGCGGCCTTCGGTTGCAACGCTTCTAATAACATCGTGCCGCCGCCGGCTGCCGGATCCTCTCCGGTCACCTTCACGGTGACGGACACGCCCCCCGCGGGAGTGACTTTGCTTGCCTTTGAGGTTACCGTCACCACTGCCACGCTGAGCCCTGGAAATGTCCCGCTGGTCGTGAATCCCGTGAAGATCGAAGTGCGGCGCCTGGAAACGGAATCAGCATTTCTCGCCACGGTGAACGTGCCCGCTGGAACCTATCAAAGCGTGGCGGTCACCTTCTCGAATCCCGAGCTGACTTTTCTCAACCAGACGGGGTCGGCGATTGGTGTTTGCGCCAACAACTCCATCTGCGAGATCAAGTCCAATTCCTCCAGCAACGTCAGCTACTCCGGCGCGCCCTTCCCGGTCACCATCACCAATAACACCCCCGGCGGCCTGCGGTTGGATTTGAATGTGGCCAACATCATTACCAATGGCCTGGGCGCGGATTTTACCGTGGCGAATGGCCTGATCATCACGCAGTTGACCCCCAACGGATTGGGCGATCTCTTCCGCATCGATGACCTCGACGGGATCGTCCAGGGCCTGGATGCCGTGAACCACCGGTTCACATTGCACAATTTCCGGGGCGACTTCCTCGTCGTCACGGACATCAATACGCAGTTCGAGATGGAGGGATGTGCAGCCAACAACTTCTCCTGCCTGGCAAACGGGCAGGTGTTGGATGTGGACGTCAGGGTCCTTCCGGGCGGCGTGTTCTTCGCGAGGAGGATCGAACTGGAAGATGCCGATGCGGACGACGAACTGGAGGGCGTGGTGTTCAAGATTGACGATGCCACGCACTTTCAGATGGTGGTCCTCAATCCTCTGCGGCCCCTCGCCAGCGTGAATGCCGCCAGCCGCGTGGTGGTGACCTTGAGCAACCCGGCGTTCCAGGTGAGGGCACACGGACTCACTGTCCCGAGCGCTTTGAAGAATGCCTTCGAAGGAGCGACCGACACTTCGCAAATGTTGCCGGGACAGGTGGTGCAGGTCCGCGTAAACTCCGCGAACATCGGCCCGCCCATTGGAGTGACCACCAATCGCATTCGCCTGCGCTTTACGCAAGTCAGGGGCACCTTGACGGCAGCGCCGATTCCGCCGAACTTCACCATCGGCACACTGCCGCCGCTCTTCACCAACGCGGGCATCACCACCATTCACGTTCAGACTTCCAGCAGCACCGACTTCGAGGGCGTGCTGGTCCTTAACGGCCTCTTGAATGGCGACATCGTTTCCGTCCGCGGCCTGCTCTTCAAGAACGGAGTCAATCCTCCGGAGCTGGTTGCGAAGAAGGTGCGCAAG
>JBGOTC010000110.1:0-8672 GCA_041476305.1 Terriglobia bacterium | reverse complement strand
GGGGCGCGGCCGCAAGCTGGTCGAGCTGGTCCGACAGAGCTAATTGCTGACCCTGGTGAAGAAGGCGTTGGCCGACCGGCGGCGCCTGGAAACTGAAGTCACCGTCGGGACGCTGCGTCCCCGAACATTCGCAGTGACCGCCGCGCCGGTTGAAGTCATTAACGATGGATTGGGCGACACCGAGAAGCCGAAGAGCGAGCCGATTGGGGCCGTGCTGGTACTGCACGATATCAGCGAATTGCGCCGGCTCGAGCGCGTGCGGCGTGATTTCGTTGCGAACGTATCGCATGAATTCAAAACGCCCCTCACGGCCATCCGCGGGTTCGCGGAAACACTTCTGGGTGGCGCGCTGGAAGATGTGGAGCACCGCGCGCGCTTTGTCGAAATTATATGCGAGCATGCCGCCCGGCTCACCCGGCTGACGGACGATCTCCTGAAGCTTTCGACGATTGAAGCGGGGGGGCTCGCCCTTGAACCGCGGCGTGTGGATGTGGCCGAGCTCTTGAATTCCTGTGTGGAATCGGCGCGCTTCAGCGCCGAGAAAAAAAACCAAACCTTGGTTGTGCAATGCCCGGGAAGTCCGATGCAGATTCGGGGCGATGCCGCTCGCTTGCGGGACGTCCTGCAGAACCTGGTCGACAATGCCATCCAATACACGCCCGCGGGTGGGCGGATTACGGTGAGCGCGGAAGCAAACAACGGGGAAGTCGTCTTCACCGTTGCGGATAACGGAATCGGAATTCCACACGCAGACCAGGAGCGGATATTTGAGCGTTTCTACCGCGTCGATGAGGCGCGCTCCCGTGAAGTGGGCGGCACCGGGCTGGGCCTCGCCATCGCCAAGCACATTGTGGAGGCCCATGGCGGGCGCATCTGGGTGGAGAGCAAAGTCGGCGAAGGCTCACGCTTCCATTTTTCAATCCCCGCTACGCAATAGGTTTTTCCCTTCCTTCGAAGATTCTGATTTTTTCCTTCCCTTCACCGGGCTGTAACATTTTTCGGTGAAGCTGGTATCGCTCGATGTGTATCTCCCGGGAGGAAACCATGGCAACACCTATGCAGGGTTCAGCGACGATTTACCAGGAAGCGCTGATGAATTACCTGATTTCCATGGCGCGAACCGTCGAAGGGAGCGTCAACAAAGCGCTCAATGCGCTCGTGGAGCTCTATGATCCGTCCTCCGGACAGCTCGCCAGCGAGATTTTCATGCAGGAGCCGCGCATCAACGAGATGGAAATCCTGATGGATGAACAGGCCGTGCGCGTCCTGCGCGCGGGTAATCTGCCGGACGACGAAATCCGGTTGACCGTAGCCACTCTGAAGATCACCAACGATCTCGAACGCATGGGTGACCTGGCCGTGAATATCGCGGAGCGTGTGGTTTCCCTTCAGCAGATGGAAGCCGCTGAGGTTCCCGCGGACTTGCCCTCCATGGTTGCGGCCGTGCGCGCCATGGTGACCAAAAGTTTCGGGTCGTTGATCTTTCGCAACGCCGTTCTCGCCGGCGAAGTTCTGGAATCCGATGACATCGTGGACCGTTACCGTGACCAGATCTTCGAGCGCTTGCTGGCCGGCATGCTGGAAGGGCCCGCACGCGTCGCCTCGGGCTTGCAGTTCGTCCTCGCGACGCGGTACCTCGAGCGCATCGCGGATCACGCCACGAACATCGCCGAGGACACCATCTTCTGGCTGCGTGGGCTGGACGTGCGCCACGGCCGCGCGCTGGCGAACGCGCAGGGATTGCGTGAAGAACTCACGCAGAATTCATGATCGGTTGATTGGGCGTTGAAATTGCGCGGCTAATATTGTCGCGTTGAGAGGCGGCGAATCGCCCCATTCGCCGCCGTGAGAAGCGCAAGCTTCAAGTTGTCTCCTGCCTCGAGGCCGGCGCTCCCCTGGCGCTGGCCTCGTCTTTTTTCTCCTGATCATTCGCGAGAATGAGATTTCCCTGCCCGTGCCCATCAGTCTTCCCGGAAAACAGAACAGGCGGGGTGGCAACTTTCGTTGCATCCCCGCCCGGTTTCTTGGCGAGATATTCGCGCGAGGCTATTTCATGGCAGGAGCCGAACCCGGCAGCGTGTAGCGCAAATTGAAGAAAAGCATGCTCAGACTTGCGTTCGAGGGCTGCCCGGCGGTGAAGAACCACGGATTGCGCGAAAGATACGAATACTGGCCCATCAGAGTGAGCGCGCCGTACTTTGAATCTTTCCAGAACGCCTGCGAGAAGCCCACAGTTTCTTCCTGAATGGCGCGGTTCTGGCCAGTGGGTGCGCCGACGTATCCATAGCCGATTTTCGTGATGCCGTTCAAATCCAGCGCGAGGTTGCGCTGAACGTAAATGGCGCCGTAATACGCGTAGAGGAGGAAGTTCTTGTGCGTGTACTCAAACCCCGAGACTGTCGAACCGGAATGGATCGGTGAAATGTTTCCGTCCGCGCGGACAATCACGTCCGGGGCCTGGCCAAAAATGTAGCGGCCGCCGCCGTCGCTCCAGAACGTATTCGCGATTACGCGGAAGCCCTTGAACAGTTCACCATTCAGGTTCAGGAAAACGCCGCCGCCGGTCTTCGTGAACTTGGCCAGCGTGTTGGGATTGAAAACGTGGATCTGGCGCTCCACGCCGCCGAATTCCACGTGGAATCTGGGCGAGGGATCAAGAGCAAGCTTCAGGATAATGTCCGGGGACAGGTTGGGAACTCCCAGCGTGGTGCCGCCGGTGTTCAGTTCCCCGCCGTTGTAAATTCCCAGCGCCGCCGGATAAGTGATGGTGGAACCCCCCGCGGATCCTCCTGCGTATTGTTCGGGGCTGTCGAGGGCAATTCCAAAAGTCACTTTCTTGCTGGGGTGATAAACAAACCGGAGTTCCGGGATGCGTCCCCACACCAGACCGGCCTGATAGTTCACGTCAATGTTGTTCGTGAAGAAAAGATTTCCGGGGAGCGGTGAGATTCCCGTGCGGCCGGGAGTGATCATGCTCCAGGTTTGCCCGCCGAGCACTTCCCACTTGCCCTTCTGAACGTCAACCCAGTACAACCGGGAGCGGAACGTGTTGCTGTTGCTGCTCACGGCCACGTTTCCCGGGTTGTTGCCCAGAAAGTCCGATTCCATATATCCAATCACGTGCGCGCCCTTCACCATCGCGTCCACGCGGAAGCCGATGCGGGAGTTCTGCATGCTGAAGCGGAACTCGCCCAGGTTGGCTTGAAAGATGGCGGGTGCGCCGGCGTAGGGAATGCTCGCGAAGTTGGTCCCGATGCCGCTGCCGCCGTCCCTGCTGCGCCACTCGGCTGTGAAATCCATGAAGCCCAGCGGGGTGATGTACGCGCTGCCGATCTTGAATTGAAGCGGCGACACCTCTTCCGCCTGCGGGTTTGCGGGATTGGCCGCCGGCGGCGCAGTCGGCGACGGCGCGCCGGTCACAAGAGTCGGGGTGTTTCCGGTCGCCGTCGGAGCGGGTGACGGTGCATTGGGCGCCGAAGCTTCATGGTTGAGCGACGCCTTCAGCTCCGCCATTTCGCGGCGCTGTTGCTCGAGCTGCTCCGCCTGTTCCTTCAGAAGAGCCCTCATCTGCTCGATCTCCGCCGCTAGCTCCGGATTCGTCGGGACAGGTGCTGCAGACTTTTCCGTCTTGCCGGAATCTTTCTCTGCCTTCTTCGTGTTTTCGGCGGGAGGCTTTTCCTTGCCCTCGCCGTTTCCGGCCAACGCGGCAGGCGAACAAACCAACCCGATGGCCAGGATCCAGATGGCTATCTTTCGCATTCTCTCCTCCTTGGAGTAGAACCCTTTTCGTCGTCCCCGGTCCTGCGGCGCGCCATTCGCGCGTGCAACTTGACCCGGGTGAAAACACTCAAGCGACACACTTATGAAATAGGAATACCGTGAAGAACATAACCTAGGGGGTGTCCATCAAACGTGTGTGAGAGCTTTGTGAATCTTGTGTTACAAGCAGCGCCGTAATTTGCGTGATGAATCTCGCCGGACTGTCAGGATTGTTCCGCGCCAATTCGCATTAAATCGTATTGACATTACCAGTCTAAATGGATAAAAACGTCAATTCTTCTGCATTCACGGCCAAGGCGATTTGCCGGGAAGGGTCTCCGAAAGACGTGACGCTTTCTAGGAATTTGCGACGACGCACGCTGATTCTCTTGCTTTGCGGCGCCGCGCCGGCATTCGGTCAGACTCCCGTGAGTTCTGTCGCGCCCCCCAATGAGTCGGGTTCATCGACGACGAATTCACCACTGCGCCCGGAAGATGCGGCGCCGGCGGAAAAGGGTGGTTTTTGGAAACGATGGTTCGCCCGCGTCACAAAGACGCAGGCCGCACAGCCGCACTGGATCACTCCCCTGGCCACCACCACGCCCCGGTTGGAAGAAGAATTCCGCTATGACATTGCCTGGCAATTGGAAAGTAACGGAGTATCCGCGGAAAACTTTGGGCTCTCCAAGGGCCTGGAGTTGATTCCCGCGGGACCGATAGAGCTCATCTTTAGCGTGCCGCCATATGTTCTGCACAGCCAGCCGAACGTAGCGGATGGATTCGGCGACGTCTCGTTCCTCCTGAAATATCGCTTGCTCACCGCGAACGAGGACAAGGGGAATTACATCCTCACAGTTTTCCTGGGAGCTTCCGCGCCCACCGGCCACGATCATGTTGGCGCACCGGCGGCAATCATCACGCCCACGATCGCGTTCGGCAAAGGCTGGGGCAATTTCGATGTCCAGTCCACGTTTGGCGCCACTCTGCCCGTATCGGATTCGGCCTTGATCGGCCATTCGCTGATCTGGAACACAGCCTTTCAATTTCATGTCTTGCGCAAGCTGTGGCCTGAGCTCGAAGTGAACTCGACGTTTTTTCTGGATGGGCCGCGCGCAGGATTGAAGCAGACATTCCTGACGCCGGGGATTGTCGTGGGCAGGATCCACTTGTGGCATCGGTTGGGATTATCCATTGGGACCGGTGTGCAGATCGCCGTGACGCGTTTCCACATCAACAATCACAATTGGATTTTTTCAGCACGGTTTCCCTTCTGAAGCTGCTTGCATTCGAGATCCCTTCACCGGCCATGCCGATCACATCAGGCTCGTTCAGTCCTTCTCGATCGAAGGCTTCCTACAACCTACGGAAGCGGAACGACTTGCTGATTCACCCCCATTTCTTGCCCTTGTAACCGGACTGTAACAATGCGCGGCAAGAATGGGCTTGCGGAGGATGATTCCAACAATGAAAAAGACACTCCTGGCTGTGTCGCTGTGTCTGGGGCTCGCGGTGGTGGTGATCGCGCAGAGCGGCACCGTCCGGATTAACGCGGGCGGGGCTACCTTCCCCAACCCCATCTATTCCAAGTGGTTTAGCGAATACAACAAGATGCATCCGAATATTGAGATCAACTACCAATCGCAGGGCTCCGGCTTCGGCATCGCGCAACTCACCGCGCGCTCCATTGATTTCGGCGCATCGGACATGCCCATGACGGACGAGCAATTGCAGAAGGCCGGGTTCAAGATCCTGCATTTTCCAACGGTCCTTGGCGCGGTGGTGCCCACCTACAACGTCCCTGGTGTTACCGTCCCGCTGAAGTTCACCCAAAAAGCCTTGGCGGGAATCTATTTGGGCACCATCACGAAGTGGAACGACGCTGAAATTGCCAAACCAAACCCAGGAGTGAAGTTGCCGGCCGAAGACATCGTCGTTGTTCACCGCTCCGAGGGCAGCGGTACGACTTTCATCTGGACCGATTTCCTTTCCAAAGTCAGCGAGGATTGGAAGAACAAGGTCAGCAAGGGCACGACAGTGAACTGGCCCGTGGGACTCGGCGGCAAAGGGAATGAGGGCGTAACGGGCGTGGTCAAGCAGACCCCCAACTCCATCGGTTACGTCGAGTTGATTTTCGCGCTCCAGAACAACATTGCTTACGGCGATGTGCAGAATGCCTCAGGCACATTCGTGAAAGCCAATCTGGCGAGCGTTTCTGAAGCGGCGGCGGGAGCGGCAAAGGACATGCCGGCGGATTTCCGCGTGTCCATTACGAATGCTCCGGGAAAGAATGCCTACCCCATCGCCAGTTTCACCTGGATGCTGATTCCCGCGCAGATTCAGGATGCCTCGAAGCGTGACGTCATCAAGGGCTTCCTGAGGTGGATGATGAGCGACGCGCAGCAGTTCTGCGAAACATTGTCCTACAGCAAGCTTCCCGCTCCTGTCGTGGCCAAGGAGATGAAAGTGATCTCTGAAATCCAATAGGCGCGGCAAGCGATTGCCGGCCTGATTTATGGGAACACATCCCACCTTTGCCGGGCCTGCGGGGCTCAAATCCGCGGGCCCGGCTTCATGGTCAAGAAGCCTGTTGCGGCGATTGCGCAACGGGGATGAAGTCGCTCACCTCATCACGCTGATCTTTGCGGCAAGCATTCTTCTGGTGACCGCAATGGTGGTCTACCAGTTGTGGATTCACTCCGCGGAATCACGCGCGCACTTCGGCTGGAATTTCTTCCATACTTCCATCTGGGACCCGGTTTTCGACAAGTTTGGAGCCTGGCCTTTCATCTACGGCACATTGGTCACAACTGGTGTGGCCCTCCTCATCGCCGTGCCCCTCGGACTCGGCGCGGCCATATTTCTTTCCGAGCTTGCCCCGCCGAAGTTGTCCTCCAGCCTTTCGTTTGTGATCGATCTTCTCGCCGCGGTCCCCAGCGTTATCTACGGTCTGCTGGCCATCTTCACGCTTGTGCCGTTGATGAGCGGGACCATCCAGCCGTTCCTGAAGCGGACGCTGGGCTTCCTCCCATTTTTCCAGGGCCCCGCCTATGGTTACGGTTTCTTGACCGCGGGCATTGTGCTCGCGGTGATGATTGTGCCGTTCATCATTTCCGTTTCGAGAGAGGTGTTGCTCGCTGTGCCGCGCGATCAGCGGGAGGCGGCGCTTGGCTTGGGTGCGACGCGCTGGGAGACAACCTGGAAGGTCGTCGTGCCGCATGCGCGGACGGGTATCCTCGGTTCTGTTTTTCTTTCCATGGCGCGCGCTCTCGGCGAAACCATGGCCGTCACCATGGTCATTGGCAACGCGCCGAAGGTTTCCGCCTCGCTTTTCTCGCAGGGTTACACCATCGCCGCGGTCATCGCCAACGAGTTCACGGAGGCCACCGGCGGCCTGCATGTGAGCGCGCTGATTGAGTTGGGGCTCGTCCTTTTCCTTTTGACGTTCGTGCTCAACGGGCTGGCGCGCTTGTTGATCGTGCTCACGTCGCGGCGCGGCGCGGGAGTGGCCAACACATGAAGCTCCGGACTGTGTGGCGAAAATTTCTCAACGGCTTCATGCTGAGCCTGACCGGGGCGTGCGCCCTTATCACCGTCTCCGCTCTCTTCGTGATCCTCGGCTATCTCGCCTGGAACGGCGCCGGCAACCTGCACTGGAGTTTCTTCACGAAGCTTCCTGTGCCCGTTGGAGAAACTGGCGGCGGCATCGCCCATGCCATTCTCGGCAGCGCGAAGATGTTGGCCCTGGCCGCGGCAATCGGGATTCCTGTTGGATTGCTCGGCGCGATTTATATCGCGGAATTTGCCAGCCCGGTGCCGGCGTTCCTCGTGCGCTATGCGACCGACATGCTCAACGGCGTGCCTTCCATTGTGATTGGGCTATTCGCCTATACGGAGATCGTTCTGAAAATGCATCATTTTTCCGCTTATGCCGGGGGATTCGCGCTGGGAGTGATGATGATCCCCGTCATCCTGCGGAGCTGTGAGGAATTCCTCCGGGCCGTGCCGAGGTCTCTGCGCGAGGGCGCCATGGCCGTTGGCGCGAGCAAGTCAAGGACGATTGCTACCGTGGTCATTCCCGCCGCCGCGGGCGGGATTCTGACGGCAATTCTCCTGGCCCTTGCTCGCGTGGCCGGCGAAACCGCGCCCCTGATTTTCACCGCATTCGGCAACCAGTTCTGGCCAAGAGGAATGGGCGAGCCCACTGCTTCGCTGCCCGTGGTGATTTACAACTACGCGATCTCCCCGTACGATGATTGGCACCGGCAAGCTTGGGCTGCGGGGCTTGTGCTCCTCGGATTGGTCGTTGTCGTCAATCTGCTTACGCGCATGCTCCTGCTCCGGCGGACTGCGATGGGAAGGTAGGGAGTTGAGGAGATGTCCGCTGCGGCCAGACCCATTTTCGCCAAGGAGGAGCCGATGACGGCCCCGCCCCTCGCGCCAATCGGAACTCCGAAGGAAACTGTTTCTGAATCGCCGCTGGCGATGCGCATGTCCGTTTCCAACGTGGATTTCTTTTATGGAAAGGTACAGGCGCTCTTCCACGTCAATCTGGATATAGCCACAAACCGGGTGACGGCTCTCATTGGCCCCTCCGGTTGCGGAAAGTCCACTCTACTGCGCACACTCAACCGCATGCATGAAACAATGAGCCACACGCGGCTGACCGGATCCATTACGCTGGATGGCGAGGACATTTTCCGCCAGGACGTCACGCGGCTCCGCCGCCGCGTGGGCATGGTCTTTCAGCGGCCCAACCCATTCCCCAAATCCATTTTTGATAATGTGGCCTACGGACTGCGCGTCAACGGCCACAAGGGATCGCTCAAAGATGCCGTGGAGCACAGCCTGCGCCGCGCCGCGCTCTGGGACGAAGTGAAGGACCGGCTGAACAAATCCGCTTATGGGCTCTCCGG
>JBGOTC010000109.1:0-8770 GCA_041476305.1 Terriglobia bacterium | reverse complement strand
GGCAAGGTTCTTCCCTTCCGGCAGGTTAACTCCCGTTTTTCCGCCTATGCTGCTATCCACCTGAGCAACAAGAGTCGTCGGGACGTGAACCAGGCGGACGCCGCGCAGAAAGCTTGCAGCCACAAATCCGGCAACGTCGCCGACGACACCGCCGCCGGCAGCAACGAGCACGGATTTCCGGTCAGCTCCCGCACGGACAAGCGAGCGACAGACCTTTTCGACTGTAAAAAGAGTTTTTGCGGCCTCACGGTCATCGAAGGCGATGACGGATTTCTTCTGGAGCTTGCCTAGCGCAGCCTCCAGTTGCCTGCTCAATGCGGCGCGCACGTTGGGCGAGATGAGAAGGAAGACTCCTGTAGAGGGCCCGAGAGAGGCGATCCTTCGGCTGGCCTGCCGCAAAGCACCGGGGCCGCAAAAGACATCGTATTGTTTGGAGGGGGTCCGAACAGTGATTTTCCGGAGCGCGCTCATGGATGACTCGGCGCCACGATCACCGGATCCGCTTGGCAATTTCCGGCAGGCTCGCAAAGATCACATCGCCGACAATTTGCAAACTCCTCGGACTGATCTTGTCGAGAGTGTCCTGCTCGGTGTGCCAGTAAGTGCTGTTTTCCAGATCGATGATGTCCACGGACGGGATTCCGCGATGCACCCAGGGAAGGTGGTCGTCCTCGATCACCGTGTGTTCATTGAGGAAGATATCCCGGTGGCCGAGCCGGGCGGCGGTGCCCCAAACCAGGTCCACCAGCCAAGGCGTGGAATTTTCCTCACGCTTGACGTGAAGGTTCTTGCCGCCCACAAGGTCGGCGAGGACGAACGCCTTCACGCGAGAGAGTTCGCCTGAAACAGCGAGCGTGGCGGCTATTTCCCGGCTGCCATAGACACTGTCCGATTCGCTCCATTTCTGAAAGGCCTCTTCGCCATCGAGAAATGTGATCCAAATAGTGGCCGGCTGAGGCTTGCCGCAAAGCACCCGCGCCATTTCCAGCATCAGGCCGGTGGAAGATCCACCGTCATCCGCGCCGACGAAATTCGACAACTTCCGGTGGTCGGGATCGAGCGTGTCCGTGTCGTAATGGGTGGCCAGGATGATGATGTTCGGGCTCGTGCCGGGAATCTTGGCGATAATGTTTTTCATAGCCACGCTGCCCACCGGCGTGGAGGCGTGAAAATCATGGGTGTCCACGGCACAGCCGAAGCCGCGCAACTGGGCAATGATGTAGTCCTGTGTTCGATGGATGCCATCGCTCGCCGGGGGGCGCGGCCCGAAGGCTACGAGCCTAGCGACCTGGTTGAACGCCAGTTCCCCGCTGAATCCCGGAGGGGGCGTGGGCAACTGCGAAGAGGTCGCCGCAGGAGAAGCGCTGGGCGCAGGGGCGTTATTCGTGGCTGTTACAGGATTCTCCCTGCACGCCAGCAGCGCTGTGAAGACAAAGGCAATTGCAATCAGGAATCCCATCTTGCTCCAACGCGGCAGGATGCTCAATTTCATATCAGCCGGCGCTTTCCCGCGCAAGTTTCGTGGCGCGTTTCTTGCGGACGACCAGCCAGGCAACCCCGATCCCCAACAGGTACAGGCCAATCATGGGAGCCATGAAAATCAGCATGGTCGTGGCGTCGGGTGTCGGTGTGATGATGGCGGCGATGATGGCGATGATGAGAATGGCATAGCGCTTGTGCTTCCACAGGCTCTGCGGTGTCACGATATTGAATAGCGCCAGAAAGAAAATAAGAATCGGCAATTCAAACACGACGCCGATCCCCAGCATCACGACAAACAGGAAATCGAAATACTCCGCCTGATTAATCCACAGAGTGAAGGGGCCGTCCGCTGAAAACGTAACCAGGAAATGAAGCAGGTACGGCAGGATGAGGTAATAAGCGAATGCGATGCCGGCCAGGAAAAGCCCCACGCTGGAGATGACGAATCCCGCTACGGCCTTGCGTTCATGTTTATAGAGCCCCGGGGCGATAAATAGCCACACCTGGTACAAAACGTAAGGAGACGCGATGACCAGTCCGATGTAAATGCCGATGGTGATGAATTGGTTCAAGTAGCCCACGGGGTGCGTGATGTAAAGGTGTTCGTCCAGGTGCGCGTCGTGGAGCGCCTTGATCATCGGCTTCGCGACGAAATCCATCACATACTTGGAAACTCCCACTCCCGCGAATGTGCCGATGACGATTGCCGCCACGGAATGGATGAGGCGCGTGCGCAGGTCGGCGAGGTGCTCGAAGAAGGACATCTTGCCGCCGGGCTCTTCCACATTGCCGGGCGGGACAGCGGCGCCGGAGCTAGACATCGGGCTTGCCCTCCGGCGAGTCGGGTGTTGGGACGACGCTCATTGCCAAGGCTTCCGCCCGGGAAGCCGCTGGGGATTTCGCGGTGATTGTCCCCTCCGGAGCGTCGCCCCCTGGGGGAGTTGCCGTGCCTTCAGAAACAGCAGACGCGTCACCCGGAGGCAGCGCAGCCTTTTCTCGTTCGGCCAGTGCCGCTTCGCGCGCCTTGAGATCGGCCTCGCGCTTCTGGCGGTCGATTTCATTCATCTCATCTTCCACGACGCGCCTGACGTCGCCTGTAACGCGGCGAAATTCGGCCATGGCCTTCCCCAGCATGCGGGCCAGTTCGGGGAGTTTCTGCGGACCGAATACAATCAGCGCGATTAGAAAAAGGATGGTCAGGTGGGAGAGACTGAGCATTTCAATTGACGTCCGGAAGGCGTTTCATTTGCATCATAGAGTAGCGTCAGAGTTGAGTCAAATGGCCCAAATGCTGTGCTATACTGACATTTCGCGAGTGAGAACGAGGTGAACATGGGTTCGCAAAAACGCGGCGCGCTGCTGGTGACCGCAGTCCTTGTGCTATCCGCCCTTTTGGGGAGCATTTATGGCCCGTCCGTGAAGGCCACCGCAGCCGGAGCCACGGACCTGCAGGATTCAGCCAAGACATTCAATCAAGTCTTGACGCTGGTACAGCAGAACTACGCGATCCCCGTGGACACCAGCAAGATCGTCTACGACGGCGCCATCCCCGGGATGCTACGCACCCTCGATCCCCACTCCATTTTCTTCGATCCCCATGCCTGGGCCATTACGCGAGAACAGGAAGAGGGCCGCTACTACGGCGTGGGCATGACGATTGTCCAGCGCCCCAGCGACAACAAGACCATGGTGGTTTCACCCTTCGTCGGCTCCCCTGCATTCAAGGCGGGCATCCGGCCGGGTGACATCATCCTGAAGGTCGAGGGAAAGTCGACGACTGGCCTGGCGAGTTCTGATATTGCCGACCTGTTGAAGGGGCCCAAGGGAACGGGCGTTCACATCACCATGGGCCGCGAGGGCGTGGCCGAGCCGATCGTTTTCACGGTGGTGCGCGACCAGATATCGCAGCATGCCGTGGACGCCCCGATCCTGCTCAAGCCTGGCGTGGGCTACATCCGGTTGACTGGATTTAACGAGACGACCGGCGAGGATTTTGTCGAAGCCATCCGCCAACTGAACCCATCTTCGTTGAGCGGACTGGTTCTGGATCTGCGAGGGAACCCCGGAGGAGTGTTGGACTCAGCCGTGGCCGTCTGTGATGCGCTGCTCGACCGGAACCAGATTATCGTTTCCCGGCGCGGCCGAAATTCGCCGAACCATCCCTACTATGCCTTGCACGGGAACGGTGGCATGCGCATTCCGGTGGTGGTGCTGATTGACAACGGATCGGCCTCGGCATCCGAAATTGTTGCCGGCGCGCTGCAAGATCACGACCGCGCGCTGGTTGTGGGAGACCGCAGCTTCGGCAAGGGATTGGTGCAGAGTGTGGCGCAGTTGAGCGAAGGCACCGGCCTCGCGCTGACAACGGCGCACTATTACACGCCGAGCGGCAGGCTGATTCAGCGCGACTATCACGATGTCTCATTCTTCGACTACGAGTTCAACCGCCAGTCCACCATCAAGCAGACGGAGATCAAACTGACGGACAGCAATCGTCAAGTGTTCGGCGGCGGGGGCATCACACCGGACGTCAATTACGCGACGGTCAAGCTGAACCCTTTCCAGCAGAATTTGTTGCGCAAGAATGTCTTCTACACCTTTGATGTCGGGGTGGGGGATTTCACGACCTATTACCTGGGGACGAAACCCACGGTGACGAAGAGCTACATGGTGGACGATGCGGCCATCGGGCAGTTGCGGCAATTCCTGCAGAAGCGCAACATCCCGTTCACGGAACAGGAGATCAAGGACAACCTGGACTGGATCAGGGTGCACCTGAAGCGCGAAGTGTTCACCTCAACGTTTGGCCAGCAGGAGGGATTCCGCGTGGAAATGGAAGCGGATCCGGAAGTGATGAAAGCGATGGACTTGCTGCCGCAGGCGCGCGCCCTCTACGACAAGGCGCGGCAGATGATCGCGGAGCGCAATGGCGGGCAGCGAGGCCCCACGCCGCACTAGCTCCGGGGTTGTGAACACAGCATTCCAGACAAGTGGAAACCCCAGAAACCCTCTGCTAAAATTTCTGTGCGTGGGCGGCTAGCTCAGCTGGGAGAGCGCCTCGTTCGCAACGAGGAGGCCGGGGGTTCGAATCCCCTGCCGTCCACCAGTTTTCCCCGCGATTTCCTGCGGGCAGGGAAACGAGACCCTTCCTACTGCGCGGGCTTCGTGAACATCGCATCATCAACCGGCTGGTTCACCAGCATTTCGTTGAGATGAATCGTAAACGTGGTGTTGCCATGAATCTGGCGCACCGTAAATGGATATTTCACCCCTTGAACATCGCGGTAATCATCAAAGTAGGCCTGAAACAGGTCGCGCGCTTCGGGAGTCGTGTTGTCTTCATCCTCGCGGACCAATAAGCCCGAGGCCACATCAAAATACATGCGGATAAATGAACCGCTGCCGATATCGGCTTCCAATAAATAAGCCGGGTGTCCGTTCACGTCCTCCTGGCCCTTCAGAATGAGGTTCGGGTAGAGCTGCGCGAGTTTCACCGCAATATAAAATTCCGCGCGACGCCGCGCTTGAGCGAGTTCCTGTCCGCTCATTACCTCCGGGGCGGCATTCGATTGCTTGACCCATCCAATATTTCCATCGAATGCGCGGCGGATCTCCCCGAAATTTGGTATTGAAA
This sequence comes from Terriglobia bacterium, assembly GCA_041476305.1. GTDB lineage: Bacteria > Acidobacteriota > Terriglobia > Acidiferrales > UBA7541 > DASTCZ01. Next base: position 3,654 of record JBGOTC010000109.1, on the reverse strand, counting down.
TGATGGAAATGTATTTGTTCGGCGCTTTTGCAAAAGAAGCAGCGGTGCCCTGCCGCTGCTCACTCCCCACCCTCAATTCGAGTGTCCCCTTCGATGTACGCGTGGTGAGGTCGCTGATTGCGGCGCGTCCGCCCAGCGCATTCACATACTTCGTGAGAATGCCGTTGACCGTGGGCACCTCCGCTTGCGACTTCGAGGAGCCACAGGCACAGAGGTGGAGCAGGCACAGGGACAGGACAAGGACAGAGGATTTTCTCACTTCGCTCTCCTATGACGACGGTGTTCCACAAAACTCAATCTCGCATTTCTGACGACTACGGGACCTTTTCAAGCAACTGGGCGGCCTGAGCCAAAACAGATTCGACGCGGGTGGCATCGGGAAGGCTGCCTTGGGCAAAATCCCGGCTGCCCCCGCCCTTGCCGCCAGCAGCGGCGAGGCAGTCGCGCAGGAGCGCATTCATATCGCCATCCAGACCGGGGCTCTGGGCAAAGATAACGTGACCCGTTCGAGTGGCCAGGAATGCGCGGACACCCGGCTCGACAACAATTTTCGTGGCCAGCAGGCGCATGTAATTCGCATCGGCGCCATCAAAAATCTTCGTGAGGACGCCGGGGCGGCCTGGTTTCCCGATGCGCCGCTCCGTGGCAAGGAGCATCAATGCCTGAACCTCCGCGAGTTCCTCGGTCAGCCGCTGGCGTGCGCGGTGCGCCGTCTGGCGCTCCTCGAGGCCTCGCGCGGTCATTTGGGCGACCTCCGGAATGCCGCAACTGAGTAATCGGGCGGTCTCCACAAGTATGTTGGCGTCTGAGCGGGCGGCGCGCAAAGCCCGTTGGCCACAGACAAACTCAACGCGCCAATGGGATTTAACTTTTTCCAACTTGCGCAGGAGAATCAGGCCGACCTGTCCGGTCCGCGCGACGTGAGTGCCCCCGCAGGGCTGACGGTCAAATCCTTCAATCTCAATGGCGCGCAGGATGCCTTCGCGCTGCACCTGCTTGCGGACCCCGGCGGCGGCCAATTCTTCGGCGGTTCCAAAGTGAATGCGGACCTGGCGATCCTCGAAAATGATTTCGTTGGTGAGGCGTTCGGCGTCTTCGATTTGCTTCTGGCTGAGGGACGGCACGGCAAGGTCAATGGTTGAGATTTCGCGGCCCAGGTGGAAGGAAACGGTCTGCGCCTTGAAGAGCTCAATGCACGCCGCGGAGAGAAGATGCTGCCCGGTGTGCTGCTGGATATGATCGAAGCGCCTTTCCCAATCAATCTTTCCGTGGACTGGGCCGGTCGCGAGGGCGCGATCGGTCAGATGGGTAATACCATCGCCCTCCGATTCCGCAACTTCGAGGACGCGCGCATCCCCCAAACTTCCCGTGTCATGCGGCTGGCCGCCGGATGTGGGGTAGAAGGCGGTGCGATCAAGAACGATCCGCCAGCGGTCACCATCGGGCTCCGAGGAAATGACCAGCGCGTCAAATTCGCGCAGGAAAGAATCGTGGTAGTAGAGGTGCTCAACCACCGGAGATCGGCGCTCAGGACCCCGCTTGCAGCGCCGCCTCCCATGCTTCGCTGTATTTATAGCCCGTGCCGGTATTGAAGAGAACCACGGAGTCCTCCGGTTTGATCCATCCGCGCGCGGCAAGTTTCCGCGCGGCAACGACGGTGGCGGCGCCTTCCGGGGCGGCGAAAATTCCCTCGAGGCTCGCCAGTTCCCTGCCCGCGGCAAACATTTCTGCGTCCGTCGCAGCAACGGCAGTGCCGCCCGTGACTTGGATGTCGCCAAGAATAATGAAATCGCCGAGAGCTTTTGGCACGCGCAAGCCTGAGGCGAGCGTGGCAGCGTTTTCCCAGAACTCGGAAGATTTCGCGCCCTTATCATAGGCTGCCACGATGGGAGCACAACCCGAGGCCTGCACGCTGACCATACGCGGGCGTTCGCTCCCGATCCAACCCATTTCCTGCATTTCGTTGAAAGCCTTGCACATCCCGATGAGTCCGACGCCGCCGCCTGTGGGGTAGATGATGACGTCAGGAAGTTTTCCGCCGAACTGTTCCCACAATTCGTAGCCCATAGTCTTTTTGCCCTCGATGCGATACGGCTCCTTGAGCGTGGAAACCTCGAACCAGCCTTCTTTGTCCTTGTGTTCTGCGACGTACTTGCCGCAATCGGAGATAAGACCGTTGAGCTTGCGGACATCAGCGCCGAAGGCAAGACATTCCTGCACGTTTGCCAACGGCGTATCGGCGGGCATCACGATAACAGCTGGAATACCCGCCTTGGCGGCGTAGCCCGCGAGGGCGCCTCCGGCATTTCCGGCCGTAGGCGTCGCCAACGCCTTCGCTCCCAGCGCCTTGGCGCGCGTGACCGCTGCCGCCATTCCGCGGGCCTTGAAAGAGCCCGTAGGATTCAGCCCTTCGTCCTTCACATAAAGGCGCTTCAACCCAAGTCTTTCGCCCAGGCGCTTTGCAAGCAGCACGGGCGTCATACCCTCTCCGAGAGTGATTGGGTCATCGCCGGGGAGGACTTCGGCATAGCGCCACATGTTGTGCGGTCGCCCCGCGAGCGCCTCTCGCATAAATGTCTTCGCGGCCTTCTTCAGGTCGTAGCGCGCCAGGAGTGGTTTACCACAGTCGGGACACAGGTTCTGGAGCTTCGTGTGCGCCAACACCTTTTTGCACGCGGAACATTCCAGATGAGTGAGCGTGGAAAGCGCCGAAAGAGATGAATTGCCTTCAGAAATTGACGTTTGGGCCGAGGACATGTGGGAAAGTTTAGCACAGTCGCATCCCCCGCTTTGAAAGTCGTATAATCCGTCTCGCGAGGAACTGCGTTGTGATCCTCATTCTCCTGCTCGCCTTGAGCTCGTTCAATCAATCAGCATCTTCGCCGCTTCCTAAACCGGGAGATGCCGCACTCACCGCCAGGATTGAGCGTCTCTTCCATGACATGGTGACCACGGATGACCCCAAGAAAGGCAAATTGCTGAGGAGCGAATTGAAAAAGCTCTACTCCGCCCAAGGGCTTCCCGGTGTTTCCCAAGTGGGAGATGAAGCGGCTTACAAATTTGTGGTCTTACTCGCAACAGGCGAGGGTTCCAGCGCATCAACCACGGACATTTCGCGGAAAGTGAAGGACGCGGCCGCCCGAGGCGAGATCCCTATGGATGCCGCAACCTTCTTCGACGCCCGAATGCGAGTCGAGAAATCAAAAGAAGCCGCAAGAGCGCTTTCGCCGAAAAACCCGGAGCTGCGAGATGAAATTGAACGGCTGTACAAGGAAGACCAGGCTGTGCGCGAACAGGCCGGGTTTGACGTTGCAAAGATGACGGCCATGGACTTGCGCACCGCTCAGCCGTTGCAGGCAATGCTCGACAAGTATGGCGTCCCAACATACTCCATGGTTGGGCCCACAGCGGCTGGACACTTCGTCATCATGATTCAGCACCAGCCGCCCGAATTCCGCGAACGCGTTTTGCCCAGTCTGAAAGCAAACGTGGATGCCGGCCAGGCGGATCCGGATAGCTTTGCCAAGGTCTATGACCGTTCCCAACGCGATCTTGGAAGGAAACAGTATTACCGCGAGGATATGGTCTGCGCGGCGGGCGAAAAGCTCCACTCTTCGCCCATTGAAGACGAGGCGCATGTAAACCAGCGCCGTG
>JBGOTC010000108.1:0-8780 GCA_041476305.1 Terriglobia bacterium | reverse complement strand
GGACATGAAGAAGCTGATTGCCTACAGCTCTGTAAGCCACATGGGTTTCGTGACGCTGGGGCTCTTCATGTTGAACCCCATGGGGATCGGCGGCAGCGTGCTGCAGCAGATCAACCATGGGATTTCCACGGGCGCGCTGTTCTTGATCGTGGGCATTCTTTACGAACGGCGGCACACGCGCCTGATTTCGGAGTTCGGCGGGTTATCCACTCCAATGCCGAGTTTTGCGGCGCTCTACATGATTGTGACGCTCAGTTCGCTGGGCCTGCCGCTGCTCAACGGATTCATCGGAGAATTCACCATCCTTCAGGGTGTGTTTGAAGTCAGCAAGACGTGGGCGGTGTGGGGCATCCTGGGCATCGTCCTGGGTGCGGCGTATTTGTTGTGGCTCTACCAGCGCGTAATGTTCGGCTCGGTCACAAATCCCGCGAACACCAACCTGCCGGACCTGAATTTGCGCGAATATGTCACTCTGGTCCCGCTGATCTTCTGGGCTTTCTGGATTGGTGTCTATCCGAAACCGTTTTTCCAATACATCGATAAGCCGGCGAACCAGATTGTCCAGCAAGTGAACCCGGATTATTTCAAGAACAGGCCGATGCCAGGAGCCTTGGCGGCGCCTGCGACACAGAATCCCCGGGCGGCGGCGAGCGCCGGGTCAAATGCGGCTTTGCCCGCGGCAGGGAGCCGGTAAGCAGACCCCATGACTTCTCTCTGGCACTGGCTGCTCCAGCACCTGCAATTCCTTCAGTTTTTCAATGAGGGGCAGGATGGATTCCTGATACGGCCGCAGTTCATGCTGGCCATCTTCGGAATGGGTATTCTGCTGACGGATTTCCTGCTAGCGCCTGCCGAGAAGTATTTCAACGCTATCATGGCCATCCTGGGCGTGGGATTCAGCGGGCTGGCTCTGCTGCAGATGCGCGGTTATCTTCTTTCACATGGGGAACAGGTAGGGTTCGCGAACACAATCCTCGCGGACAATTTCTTCGTCTTCTTTGGGCTGATTTTTCTGGTGGCCACGGCGGTGGTGATTCTGCTCTCCATCAAGTACATGGAAGTGGAGAGGGAAAACCACGGCGAGTTTTACGCGTTGATGCTGTTCGCCACCATCGGGATGATGTTCATGGTCGAGGGTCTCGACCTGATCGTTCAGTTCATCGGCCTTGAGACCATGGCCATCAGCTTCTACATTATGGTGGGATTCTTGAGGCGCGAGCGGCGCTCCAATGAGGCGGCGCTGAAGTATCTGCTGCTTGGCGCGTTCAGCTCCGGAATACTGGCGTACGGGTTCTCGCTTCTGTACGGCCTCGCGGCCTCCACAAATCTGGTGGACATCGCCAATGGCCTGATGCGCCGCCCGGAGTACGACCCGCTGGTGTTGCTGGCCCTGGTGACGGTGGCGGCGGGACTCTTCTTCAAGGTGGCGGCGGTGCCATTCCACCAGTGGGCGCCGGACGTGTACGAGGGCGCACCCACGGTGACCACCGCCTACCTGAGCGTGGCGAGCAAGGCAGCGAGCTTTGCTCTGTTGCTGCGCCTGTTCCAGACGGCGTTCTGGCCTATCCGCGAACACTGGATAGGATTGCTGGGTGTCGTGGCCGTCGCTTCCATGACCGTCGGAAACCTCGCGGCCATCACCCAGACGAATATCAAGCGCATGCTGGCGTACTCCTCCATTTCGCACGCGGGCTACATCCTGCTGGGCCTGGTGGCGGCGGGGACGGGCGTGGAAGGGAACCAGACGGGGCTGCAGGGCGTATCGTTTTACATTTTCGCGTATGCATTCATGAACATGGGCGCCTTCGCGGTGATTATTATTTTGCGGCGGCAGGGAGTGATTGGCGACGAGCTGGACGACATGAACGGGCTCATCAAGCGCAGCCCCTTCGCGGCGGTGTTGCTCCTGATTTTCCTGCTCTCCCTCGCGGGGATTCCCCCCACGATTGGATTTCTCGGGAAGTACTACATTTTCCTCTCGCTGCTCCAGACCGGGCATGTTTACCTGGCGATTTTTGCGGCGCTCTACGTGGTCCCCGCGCTGTACTACTATTTCAGGATCATCGTGCATGCCTTCCTGCGCGAAAGCACCGATGCCGTGGCTCCCGTGGTGACGCCGTGGCAGACGGTAGCACTCACGGTTTGCGGATTTGTGGTCCTAGGCGCGGGCCTCTATCCCGAGCCGTTCTTGCGGCTCGCAAACTATTCCCTGTTCCTGCCATTTGGCCCCCTTGGCCACTGAAGACCCAACTCGTCAGGCCCCCAAAAAGCCGATCAAAGATTCGGTCTCTAATCTGGTGGGCCTATCGAGTGTCCTGGACCTGACATTTCGGCTCGTCGGTGGCGTCTTTGTTGGCGGCGTCATGGGCTATTTGCTGGATCGATGGCTCCACACGGACCCGATTTTCACGTTGATTTTGGGCGCTCTTGGATTCGTTGCCGGCATCACCACAGTTGTCCGTCGGCTCTCACAACAAGAGAAGCGCGAGGAGAAGGAAAGAGACGGCGGCTAGAGATGGCTGATGAATACAGCGGCGCGGAAAAGCGTATTGAGTACCTGACGCTCGGCATCGGCGTTGCCGCCGCCATCGCAGCCACCTGGCATTGGGGCTGGCGAGGCGGGCTTGGGCTCGCCATCGGCGCTGGGCTCTCGTGGATTAACTTTCGCTGGCTGAAAACGGGCATCTCCACACTCGCGGGGCTGGCCTCGGTGCGGCTAGGAGAGCAGGCCCCCCGCGTGCCGCGCACCGTTTACGTGAAATTCCTGGCGCGCTTCGTTTTGTTGCTGCTGATTGTCTATGTTATTCTTTCGCGTTCACTGTTGCCCGCGGGCGCGGTGCTCGCCGGTTTGTTCGCCGTAGTTGCGGCTGTGCTGGTTGAGATGATTTATGAGCTGGTGCACGGCACGGGCTTCCCACGCGGGGTTTGAAGGCCACTAAAGGCGTTCCAGAGGGATATGGAAGAGCACATACTCGGCGTAACAAAACTGGTGAATTGGATTTTGGGCAAGCCCGCGCTGGCATTGCTCTCCTGGTTGCACATTCAACCTTCTAGTCCTGAATATCCGATCCCTAATCACATTTCGATGGAAATCCTGGTGTTTCTCGTGGCGGCCGTGTTCTTCCTGTTCTTGAAGAGCAGGCTCTCAGTGGAACGCCCCGGCGGATTGCAGCAGTGCATGGAAGCGTTTCTGACAAACCCCATGGGCGTGGGAGTGCGCGACCTTCTGGAAGAGAATGTGGGCCATGGCGCTGGCCGCTATGTCGCAATGCTGGGCAGCATCGGTTTGTTCGTGCTGCTGTGCAACTTGATCAGTTTGGTGCCGGGTCTGGAGTCGCCGACCGCCACGAGTTCCGTTCCGCTGGGCTGCGCGGTGGTGGTCTTCCTTTATTACAACTGGAGCGGCTTGCGGCACGCGGGCCCTCTCGGCTACGGCAAGCATTTCCTCGGGCCGGTGCTTCTCCTTGCCCCCGTGATGTTGCCGATTGAAATTGTGAGCCACCTGGCGCGGTTGCTTTCGCTTACTGTCCGGTTGTGGGTGAACATGCTGGTGAGCGAATTGCTCTACACCTTGTTCCTCGGGCTGACCCTTGCGCTGTTCGTGTTCGTGCGCGACCTGAGCTCGCTGGGCTATTTGCTTTCACCGGTGCCCTTGCTGATTCCAGTGATTTTCATCTTGCTTCATATTTTTGTGGGACTGCTGCAAGCATTCGTATTCACGCTTCTGCCCGCCATCTATGTCGGCGGCGCGGTGGCGGAAGAGCACTAGAGCGCATTCATAAAGGCATGATCGCTGTTCAGTGTGATCCCGGCTGCTCGAGGGATGTCCGGGAGCCACCTCCTGACGGCAAATTCATAAGGGAGGCAACACGATGAAGAGGTTCGCAACAGTTTGTCTGGCGGTGCTGGCCGTGAGCCTGCTGGCTCCTTCGGTCTTCGCCGCGGATGCACCATCCTCGTCGGCCACCAACTGGGTTCTGATTACGCCCGGGTTCGCGATGGCCATCGCGTCTGGAATTTGCGGATACGCGCAGGCGAAAGCCACCGGAGCGGCCTGCGAAAGCATGGCGCGCAACCCGGGAGCCACGCCGGCGATCCGATTCGCGCTGATTCTGGCGCTCATCCTGATTGAGTCCATGGCGCTTTACACATTTGCGCTCATCTATCTGCGCGTAAAGTAGCGGGAAGTTAGAGTCCGAATCCATTTGGCGGCTCCGGTGGAAATCACCGGGGCCGCTTTGTTTTTGGATAGCAAAATGGAGAGTGGCGTCTATTTCAGGAGCAGCGCCGCCTGAGCGGCAAAGCTCATCACGCGGCTGGGGAATAAACCTAGATAAAGGATTCCCGCGGAAGCCAATGTGAGGACGACGAAGACGCCGGCGGGGACGCGCTCCATCGGAAATTCGCGCTTCGCTTCGCGCATATACATGGCCACGATCACACGCAAATAGTAGTACGCGCCGATGACGCTGTTGATGGCCAGCAGGATGGCGAGCCAGATGAAACTGGAGTGCAACGCGGCGTCAAAAATATAGAACTTGCCGAGGAAGCCCGCGGTAACGGGCAGTCCCAGCAAAGACAACAGGAAAAGTGAGAAGCACGCCGCCGCAACGGGTCGCTTCGCGGCGAGGCCGGCGAAATCGTCAAGCCCGAGATGCCGTTCGCCCGGCCCGGCGAGCCAGGCGAGAGCCGTGAACGCGCCGACCTTCATGAGCGCGTAGGCGGCCAGGTAAAAAAGTACAGCGGCGATGCCGAGCTTGCTGCCCGCGGTGCTCTTCGCAGCCGCGGCAAAGCCCACCAGGATGTATCCGGCATGAGCGACGCTGCTGTAGGCCAGCATCCGCTTCACGTTCGTCTGCACCACGGCCATCAGGTTTCCAGCGAACATGGTAAGCGCGGCGGAAACCCACAGCCCCCAGAACCACACGTTGCTTGCATGCTGGACCGTCGCGTAGGTGCGCAGGAACAGCGCGAAGGCGGCAGCCTTGGGTGCGGTGGCGAGAAGGGAGGTCACGGGCGTGGGGGCGCCTTCGTAAACGTCGGGCGTCCAGAGTTGGAAAGGCACCGCGGCAACTTTGAAGGCAAGACCAACGAAAACGAGTGCGAGACCGAGCGCGAGCAGCGTGGGCTCGGTGACGCCCGCATCAATGCGCGGAAGGATGGTCGTGCCGCTCGCGCCATAGACCAGCGCGACGCCGTACAAGAAAAACGCGGTCGCGAAGGAACCGAGCAGGAAATATTTCAGGGACGCTTCATTGGAGCGCGGCGAATCGCGCCTGTAGCTCGCCAGGATGTAACTTGCAATGGAACTCACTTCGAGCCCCACGAAGGCGGTGACCAGATCCTGCGCGCTCGCGAGGACTCCCATGCCCGCCGCGGCGAAAAAGATAAGCGCGAAGAACTCGCCGTGGGGAAGGCCTTCGCGATCCAGGTACGAGGGTGCCGCAAGAATGACAAGAAACGCGGCGGCTCCGATGACGGCGTGGAGGAAAACGCTGAAGTGATCCGCCTGCATGAGGTTAGAAAAGGCCGCGCCAGTGTGATGCGCGGGGAGCCAGATGGCCGCAAGTGCCGTCGCACCGGCCAGCGCGGCAAACGCATCAATGACGCGGCGCGCGGCGTGGCCGGTAAACGGCTCGATCACCATGATGAGGATTCCCGCGGCGCAGAGAACAAGTTCCGGCGCGATGCGCATCAGGTCATTGGGCGAAGGGAACATCTAGCGGGAGCCCTTCGCTTTCTTGGCGGGCAATTTCACCTGAACCGCGTCCTCGGCGGACTTGTCTGGAGAAAGGCCTGGCGTAATTATGGGGAAGTCTTCAGGACCGTCAGTGCGCGCATTCACAGGCTGTGTCTTTTCGGGCCTGTGCATTTGGTCCAGAACCTGTAGAACAGATGGCTCGGTGCGCTGCGTGATGAGAGTCGATCCAACTCCCATGAAGAGAATAACGGCCGCCATAGCCCAGAGCATGCCGCGCTCGCGGACGTTCGCATCCGGAAGCGCGCGATTCTTTTCATTGGTCACTTCGCCGAAGAATGTGCGCTGGTAAACCCACAGCAGGTAGAGCGCTGAAAAAATAACTCCGATGGCGGCGAAGACAGCCCATCCTGTGTGGTGCTCAAACGTGCCGTTCAAGATGAGGAATTCGCCGACAAAGCCGTTGAGCATTGGCAGGCCCGCCGAAGCGAAGCTAACGAAAAGGAAGAACGCGGCGAGGACGGGCATGGGTGTCGCCAGCCCGCCGAACTCCGCGATCTGGTGGGTGTGGCGGCGGTCGTAAATCATTCCGACCAGCAGGAAGAGCGCCCCAGTGGAAATTCCATGGGCCAGCATCTGGTAGAGCGCGCCCTGCATGGCGGCCGGACTGAAAACAAATATCCCGAGCACAACGAAACCCAGGTGGCTCACGGAAGAGTAGGCCACCAGCCGCTTCATGTCCGTCTGGACGAGTGAGACGAGCGCGCCATACAGGATGCCGATGATGGCGAGCACCGCGATAGTGGGCGCCATGGTGCGCGCGGCATTCGGGAATAGCGGCAGACAAAAGCGCAGCATGCCGTAAGTTCCCATCTTCAGCAACACGCCAGCGAGCATGATGGAACCCGCCGTGGGCGCTTCGGTGTGCGCGTCGGGCAGCCAGGTGTGAAACGGGAAGAGAGGGACCTTGATCGCGAACGCGAGGAAGAATGCGCCGAACAACAATAACTCCGAGTAGGGCCCGCCATGTTGCGACAGGCTTACGCGGCCCGATTGCAGGAGCGACTGGATGGCCGGAAGGTCAAATGTGCCGGTGACGTTGAAGAGCCACAGGATGCCAACCAGCATCAGGATGGACCCGAGCATGGTGTACAGAATAAATTTCACCGCGGCGTAGATGCGGCGCTCGTGTCCCCAGATGCCGATCAGGAAATACATGGGGATGAGCATCACTTCCCAGAAAACGAAAAAGAGGAACAGGTCGAGAGAGAGAAAAACGCCGATGACACCCGCTTCAAGCACCAGCAGCGAAACGAAGAAGCCCTTTACGCGCTCGTTGATGGATTTCCACGAAGCCAGCATGGCCACGGGAGTCAGCAGCGTTGTCAGCAGCACCAGGAACAGGCTGATGCCGTCCACGCCGATGTGGTAGCCGATAGGCGGAAAGGAAATCCAGGAGTGAAGTTCTTCGAGCTGATACCCGGAAAGCGCGGACTCGAATTTGGGAATCAGAAAAAGGGAAAGCGCGAATTCCGAAAGCGAAACGGTGATCGCCAGTCGGCGGATCCAAACATGGTCATCGCCGCGCAGGATGAGCAGCGCTGCCGCGCCGAGCAGCGGCAGGAAGATGAGCACCGAAAGGAAGTGATTCTGGATCACGCTATTTCACCGCCATCCACAATAAGAGCCCGGTAAAGACCACTGCGCCCACAACAATCCAAGAGGCGTAGCTGCGCGTGTTGCCGGACTCCGTCTTGCGCGCTTCGCTGCCGGCGTGACGCGTGAAATCCGCGAGACCGTTCACCGCGCCATCAATCCCGCGTTCGTCCACCGCGCGCCACAAGACATTGCGCGAAAGCCAAACCAGCGGACGGACGATGGCCGCGGCGTAAAGCTCGTCCACGAAATACTTGCCCACGAGGAGCCGGTAAGGGGCGACCGCCGATTCGGCTAGCTTGCCCGGCGTTTCCGGGCGCCGGATGTACATCCACCACGCCGCGAAGAGGCCGATGAGCGCGGCGATAATCGCGACGATCATGAGTTGGTGTTCGAGTGAGGCCGCCACCGCGATATCCGCGCCGCCCGCAGCTTTGCTTGCGCCGCCGGTGGATGCAAAGACGGGCGCAAGGAAGCGCTCGAAATGGTCCTCGCCACCCCACAGCGCGGGCGCGGCCTGCCAGCCCCCGATGAGGCTCAGCAGCGCGAGAATCGCGAGCGGAGCGACCATATTCTTTGGCGATTCGTGGACGTGCGTCGCCTGCTCGTCATATCGGGGCGCGCCATGGAATGTGAGAAAAATCAGCCGGAACATATAGAAAGACGTGATGAGCGCGGTGAGAATTCCGATGGCCCACAGAAATGCTCCGCCGTACGGGCTCATGAATGTGGCGGAGAGGATCGCGTCCTTGCTGAAGAACCCCGCGAAGCCGGGAATTCCCGCGATTGCCAGCGTGCCGACGAGCATGGTCCAGTAAGTCCAGGGGATTTTCTTGCGCAGACCGCCCATGCGGCGCATGTCTTGCTCGCCGCCCATCGCGTGGATGACGCTTCCCGCGGCAAGAAACAGGAGTCCTTTGAAGAAGGCGTGCGTCATCAGGTGGAAAATGCCCGCGGAAAAAGCTCCCACGCCGCAGGCCAGGAACATGTAACCAAGCTGGCTGATCGTCGAGTAGGCGAGAACTTTCTTGATGTCCGTCTGCACGATGCCGATGGTCGCGGAGAAGATCGCCGTGAAGCAGCCGATGGCCGCGACCGCCAGCATCGCCACAGGTGAATGCAGAAAGATGACGTGCGACCGCGCGACCACATATACGCCCGCGGTGACCATCGTCGCCGCATGGATCAACGCGCTGACCGGAGTCGGGCCGGCCATCGCGTCCGGCAACCACACATACAACGGCAGCTGCGCCGACTTGCCGGTTGCTCCGACGAACAACAGCAACGTGATCACGGTCGCGGTGTCGAGCGGGATGCTTCGGGCGTGCGCCTTGATCTCGTGAAAGCTCAGCGAGTGCGGGCCACCCCCGAGGTTCCAAAAGAGCAGGAAGAGACCCAACAAGAATCCGGCGTCGCCGATGCGGTT
>JBGOTC010000107.1:0-8780 GCA_041476305.1 Terriglobia bacterium | reverse complement strand
GTTCGCCGTGGCCCCGTGGCGGTCACCGCCGGAGACCAGCGGGCGCCGCCAGCAATCCGCCAGTCGCAGAACAGCGCCATTTTCTTTCCACGTGCGGATGGCATTCAACTCAAAGCCGTGAAGGAATCGGATGTTCTGCTCCAGGAATTTGTTGAGGACTGGCCCGAATCGCTCCTCTCCCAGTCCGTTGAAATCCCAGAGAGGATGATTGAACACGATAAGCACGTCCGGCATGGCAGCCAGCGAATCCATCAAGTCCGCCAGCGGCACGCCCTCCGGATTCTTCGTATGGGCCGCCAGGGTCGCCATGATGTCTCGCGCTCGTTCAACCGGCAGGTTGTGAATCCCCAGGTGAAAAACCGTTTCTCCATAAGGAACACTCCACTCCAGGGAAACGGGTGTCGGTCTCTCAGCCGCCTGTGACTGCAGGATCATCGGCGCCTCGATGCTATCGTGGTCTGTGAGCGACACCATCCCGCGAAGCCCAATTTGTTCTTCGACCTGCGCGCGCTCCAGGTCGTAAGCCATCTCCGGCGTCAACGGTGGTGTCCAGTAGGCCCTGTTAAAATGGGGAGGAAACTTCGCTGTCTTGATGAGATTTCCCAGCGCCCAATCCAAGACTGCCCATTTCCGGGCGAAGTTGGGTATGAAGAGTACGCTCTCTTTGGAGTGTTTGGTGTGGCTGTGGAGCGAGACGCCCGACCTGTGCTCACGGGCAAATCCTCGTCCATTCCAAAAGCATGACAACTTTGTGATCGCCAAATTCACCGACCCTGCGGGAGATTGGCCCGACTCTTTCATAATCTCCGGGGGATGTCCAGCAATTTGACTGCATTTTTATGGCGGCACTCACTTTCGCCCTGCTCCGTCCCGTTCATCCGGGACCCCGCTAATTCGGCACTTGGAATCCGGCTTTCCTCGCGTAAAATGCCTCCACCGGTTTTGGGGGCGTTTTCTCAATGGGATTCTTTACCCACTTATTTTATCCCTGGGGATTTATCGTCCAGATTGCCGCGTTGGTGCATTTCTTCCGCCGTCGCGCCGACATGTTTTGGCTTTGGATTATTCTCATCGGCGGGTTTGTCGGCGCCGCGGCCTATATCCTGATTGAAGTGCTTCCCGATGCCGCTCTCATCCGCCAGGTCTTTCAGAGTCACGGCCGCAAAACGCGCATTGCCGTTGTCGAAGCTGCTCTTGTGGACAATCCTTCCGTCGCGAACCTCGAAGAACTCGGAGAACTCTATTGGGACGAAAAAAACTACGCGAAGGCCTGGGACGCTTTTAGCCGCGCCATCGCAACGCATGCTGATGCCGCGCGCACATTCTACCGTGCCGGCGTCTGCGCGGTCATGTTGGGAGATCCCTCCGCCGCGATCCCGGATCTGGAATACGCGCTCCGCACCGAACCCAAGCTGGATTTCTACCGCCCGGGGATGTTTCTGGCTCAGGCTTATGCCGCCGTTGGACGAAATGCCGAGGCTGCGGAAGTCTTCGCAACAGCCATGCAATTCACCAGCACTCCGGAAATGCTCTATAGTTATGCCGCTTTCCTGAAATCGCAGAATCGAAAGGAGGAGGCCCGCGAGTGGGCTCTGCGCCTCGCGGAAAAAAAGCGCACCGCTCCCCGATTTGTGCAACGCGTCGAGCGGCCCTGGTTTAACAAGGGGAAAGCGCTCCTGAAGGAACTCTCCGCTCCCTGATTGCCCGGCTCACGCCTTACCGCGCTCCAGCTGCTTTGTCCACGCCACGAGCGTCTCCAAAAGTCTCTTGATGAGCCCTTGTGTCTTCGTGTCCGTCAGATTTCCGGTTGCGTCAAACCGCTCGTGCGCGCTTCCAATCATGACCTCAGGCCTGTTGACCGCCTTCATGTCCAGCGTCACGAAGATTTGCCGCAAGTGATATTGCGCCCGCGCTGTCCCCAGCAAGCCGCCCGTCACGCCCATCACCGCGACAGGTTTGCCCTGCCACGCGTTGTCGCCGGACGGCCGCGAGGCCCAGTCAATCGAGTTCTTCAGAACGCCGGATATGGAAAAGTTGTACTCCGGAGTGGAAAACAAGATCGCATCCGCGGCGCGGATCCGCGCCTTAAATTGGAGGACGCGCTCCGGTGGTTGTTGCTCATTGTCCTGGTTGTAGAGCGGGATGCCCTCCAGGTCAAATATCTCGATTTCTGTTCCCGCCGGGGTCAGTTGTTGCGCTGCCAGAAGCGCGGCCCGGTTGTAGGATCCCTTCCTCAAGCTGCCCGCAATCCCAAGAATCCTGATTGGATTGTTCACATCATTGCCTCAAGATTTGGATGCTCGGACCCGCAAGAGGGGTTCTCGGGCCTGGGATTCTCTCAACGGATCCTCGCCACCCGCCCGGTTGTCGGGTAGCGCTCGAATTGCGCCGGGTCATGTCCCGGCACAATCCGCTCCGATGAGCCGGCGAACTCCGCCATCCGTTGCTGCGCCGCGATATTTCCGGGCCCGTCGGCGGGCTCAAACGTGGCGCTGGCCCGGTGTGATCGCAGGTTTTCGTAGAGGTAGCAATTGTCCGACGCCAGCACGAATGGCGGCTGGCCATCCACGCGGATGTATTGCGAAGCGAAAGTGTGCCGCGATCCGGTGAACGCGCGAATACCCGGCAGGATTTCCTTGTCGTCGCCATCCACAAAACGCACCTTGCCTGCCAGATTCCTCCGCACCAGTTCCGCGATGTCTTCGCCATCAATCCCGCCGTGTCGGCCGCCCGGCTGCCATGCTGCGCCGGTGTAATACTCAAACTCCGCTTTTTGAATCCAGATGGTCGCATTGGGGAACAGGTCAATCCCGTCCATGTGGTCCCAGTGCGCGTGACTCACGATAATGTCCGTGACCTGCGCGGCGTCCACGCCCGCTTCCTTCGCCGCCTTGTCGGGCGAGAGAAAATCCGCCACCGTGAATTGCGCGAACCATTTCTCCCGGTGAAAGCCGCTGTCGAACAGGATCGTGTGTCCGCCGCCGCGGATCAGCCAGAAAACCATGGCGATGTCCATCTGCTGGTCTCGCGGCGCGCCCATCACTAGACCGGAAAGCGGGAACTTCGGAATCGTCGCGTAACGGATGGCTTCAATCGAATAGGCAGGCGTCGCCGTTTGTGGATGGCTCCGGCGCGGCGTCCCCGCAAATGCGGCAACCGCCACCAGCACAACCGCCAACGAAATAAATCGCCTCATAATCTTCCCCCAGCGCATCCTATCAGCGATGGCCCGCTTTGTTTAGGGCCATCCCTGCACCGAGGCCCATGGATTGCTCCGCGTGCCACTCCGCGGGATAATCCGCGGTGGGGAAGGGGATTTCATAATCCTGATGTCATGAGCAGCGCCATGCACAACATCCGCCGCAGCGCCCTCTCAGGCGCGCTCTTCATGCTCCTGGGAATTGCCGCCACGGGCTTCCTCAAATCCTCGCTGCGAGGCCAGGCTCCACCAGCGTCCGCTCCAGTCTTCTATCGCGACGTTTTGCCCATCCTGCAGGACCATTGCCAGAGCTGCCACCGCGCGGAAGGCATCGGCCCCATGCCGCTCGAAACTTATAAGCAGGCTGCGCGCCGCGCCCGCGATATTGCCCGGATGACTGCCTCGCGCAAGATGCCTCCATGGTTCGCGAGTTCCGATGTCGGCCATTTCGCGAATGACCCTTCGCTCACGGAGCCCCAAATCACTACGCTCGTGAACTGGGCGTTTGAATGCACGCTGGAAGGGACCTCGCGCGATGCCCCCGCACCGCGCTCCTGGGATGGCGGCTGGAACATCCCGAAGCCTGACTACATTACAAAAATGTCAGTCGGCGTGGAAATTCCCGCGCGCGGCGATGTGGACTACACCTACGAGATCATCCCGACCGGTTTCAAGGAAGACAAGTGGGTGCGAATGGCCCAAGTCCTCCCATCGAGCCCGCAGTTTGTTCATCACGCGGTCATCTACATCCGTCCACCGGGATCCGATTGGTTGCACGGCGCTCCTATCCGAACGCCATTTACCGCCCCAAGCCTCAAGGACGAAAACCTGCGCCATCAGTCTCATTGGACGGACAGCGACATGCTCCTCGTCTACGCGCCCGGCAGTTCCCCCGACAATTGGCCCGCCGGCATGGCCAAGTTCATTCCTGCCGGGTCGGACCTGGTTTTCCAAATGCATTACACGACGAACGGGAAGCCCGGCGCGGACCAGACCAGTGTCGGGATGGTTTTTTCCGCGGAGCCGCCCGCGCAGCGCGTCATCACGCTCCAGCTCACGAACGACTCCTTCGTGATTCCGCCCGGCGCCGAAAATTATCCCGTTGAAGTCCGCGGCTCGCTGCCCAATGACGCGACCCTCCTTAGTTTCTTCCCTCACATGCACCTGCGCGGAAAAGCCTTCGAGTACAACATCGTTCGCCCCGACAACAGCAAGGAAGCCCTTCTCCATGTGAATTACGATTTCTTCTGGCAATTGAGCTATAAGCTCGCGGAGCCGCGCCCGTTGAAGGCTGGAACTGTCCTGCAGGCCATCGGCGTGTTCGATAATTCAAAGAATAATCCGCACAACCCCGATCCCCGGAAAGCTGTGCGTTGGGGGGATCAGACTTACGAGGAAATGATGGTCGGGTTTTTTGATATTGCGGTTCCAGCGGCGATGGATAAGCAGAAATACTTTCTGCGGCAGACTCCCGCGCGTCAATAGGCGGATGGATTCAGCGCGCAGCCGCCGCTTGCGGCGCCGCAAGACGGTCAAGGATTGGATGCGCCAATCCGCTGAGCTTGGAAGGCGTGCTACTCCCGTTCATTTCGAAAACAATCACTTCATTTCTTCCCCTTTTCAGCCACGCGCCCGGCAGGTAGAGAGTCTGCTGCGGCCCGATACTCCAGAATCGCCCGAGCGCGTGTCCATTCACCCAGACCGCACCTTTTCCGTACTTGCTCATGTCCAGAAAAGTATCGCCAACCCTGTTCAGTTGAAAATGGCCGCGATAGAAGCCGGGCCCGCTGAAGGGACGATTTGAAAAGTGGATGGTTCTCAGTTCGTTCATTGGCGCGCCATAAATCTCCCACCCTTTTAACTCCCGCCCGCCAAATGTCACTGCCTTGGTGATGCCTTTGCGCTCGTCTCGAATCCGCGCCCCGAAATTGATGCGCCCCGAATTTTCTACAAGAATTTCGAGGTTGTGCGCCCCGCCGGGTAGTTTCAGTTGCAAGTGATCCTGCCCCATGCGCCGGTCCAGTGTGCCAATGAGCTTTCCATCCACATAAACCTGCGCATAGTCCCGTAGTTCCTGTAGGGCAAGCACACCCTCCTCCGGACCACTTACTTCCGTGCGATACACGATGTACCCAAACATCTGCCCTAAATTCTCCATCGGCTCCGGTGATTGCGATCGGATTGGTTCGCCCAACCCCGCTTGCAGCGAAGTGGATTCATCGAGCGCGAACTCGGGAATCTCAATTCGCGGGATTTCCTGCGGCAGGGCAGGGAACTGTTCGCCCAGGCGATGCTTGGCAATCACTTCCCTGAACGCGGTGAATTTCGCTGTAGGTGCGCCCGATTCATCGAGTGCGGAGTTGTAATCGTAGCTCGAAGTCTGCGGCGCGTAGCCGCGGTCCCAATTCGCTCCGTTCATGAATCCAAACGTGGTCCCGCCGTGAAACATGTAAAGGTTTAAGGAGAAGCCTTGTCCGAGCATCCAATCCAGCTCGCGCGCTTCGCGATCCGCGTTCGTTGTGTGGTGCGCCTTGCCCCACGAATCAAACCACCCCGCCCAATACTCCTGGTTCATGCGCAATCCTTCCGGACGGAATCGCCCGAGCGCCGCGAAAGCGCTCTCCGCGCCGCCGGGGCCGAAATTCACCGCTGCGGGTAATTGCGCCAGCGTCCCAAACGGAAGCTGCTCCGGCCCATCGGCCGTGAACAGCGGCACTTCGCCGAAGCCGGCCGCGGCAATCGCCGCGCGCACTTTCTCCATGTATTGCGCGTCCTTGCCAAAGGACCCATACTCGTTCTCCACTTGCACGCCGATGATGGGCCCGCCGCGCGTCGCCAGCAGCGGAACAAGCTCTTCTCCCAGCCTCTTCAGATATTTTTCCACCGGGTCCATAAACTTCGCATCTGCGCTTCGCAGCACCATCTCCGGATCCGCCAGGAGCCAGGCCGGCAACCCGCCCAGATCCCACTCCGCGCAAACATAGGGCCCGGGGCGCAGCAGGACGTTGAGACCCTCCTCCTGCGCCGTGCGCACAAACGCGGCCACGTCGTTTTGTCCGGTGAAATCGAAGACTCCAGGTCGCGGCTCATGTAAGTTCCAGAACACGTAAGTCGAAATCGTGTTCAGCCCCATCGCACGCGCCTTCCGCATGCGGTCGCGCCAGTACTCACGCGGGATCCGCGGATAGTGCATTTCTCCCGAAATAATTTGCAACGGGCGGCCGTTTACAACAAACTGCGGCCCCTGGATTTCAATGTGCCCGCTAGCTTCAGTGTGATTCGGCGCTTTTCGCCGCTGCGCGGGGATCACAGACACGGTTGCCGCAAGAACAGCAACCAGAAGAGCGGCCGCCCTCGCGCGCGTGTGTATGGAAGGACTCTTCATTGCATTTCGTTTGAGCCGGCGGATGGCGCTAACCCCAGCTTCAGGAATGCCGGAATAGTACAGTCCGAACCCTTTGAACACAATGCGGACGCCCGCCAATTTTGGGTTACGATGGCTCCGTTCAATTTCAATGGAGCCCGGCCGGCGTGCCCGACATTCGCAAAGCCGTCATCCTCGCCCGTGGTCTCGGCAAGCGCATGCGCGCCGCCGATCTTTCCGTCGCCCTCACTTCAGAGCAGGCTCGCGCCGCCGCATCGGGTCTGAAGGCCATGATTTCCGTCGGAGATGGACGGCCGTTTCTCGATTACGTCCTGAGCGCGCTTGCTGATTCAGGCATTCGCGAAATTTGCATGGTGATTGGCCCCGAGCACTCAGAACTCCGGCGCTACTATGGCCGCATTTCTCCACGTCGCATCTCACTCTCATTTGCCATTCAACAGGAACCGCGCGGCACGGCGGACGCGCTCCTCGCCGCTGAACAATTCGCCACAGGCGAATTGTTTCTCGTGCTTAACTCCGATAACTATTACCCCGTCGCGGCCTATGAAGCCTTGCGCACATTGGGCGCGCCCGGTATCACTGCTTTCGACTTCGACACGCTCGCCCGCGAAGGGAATATAACCAGCGAGCGAATCACGAGCTACGCCCTGGTGGAGTCGGATTCCCAGGGCTATCTGAAACGCATCGTGGAAAAACCAGACTCAAACACTTTTTCCACCTGGCCCAAACCTGTCCTCGTCAGTGTGAATCTGTGGAGCTTCGGTCCGCACATATTTGAAGCTTGCCGCCGCGTTTTGCCCTCAACGCGCGGCGAATTGGAATTGCCCGCGGCCGTACAACTGGCAGTTTCCTCGCTCGCGGAGCGGATCCGCGTGCTGCCATTTTATGGGGGGATGCTCGATCTTTCGTCGCGCGGCGATATCGCCTCTGTCGCCAAAAAACTCAGCAAAATCAAAGTGGAGCTCTAATTTCTATAGGGATTGCCGCCTCCGCGCGTCTTTAAAAACGCCCAAGCTGTCTCGCGAGCGGCGATTTAGGTGTAGTATTCTCCCTCAGTTTCTGAGGTGATTGGTTAGCGCGAATGTTCCGCCTATGGAAAACCCGGCCAAGGAATCAACGGGAGACGCCCGCCTCCGTCGAGCTTGGCCATCTCGAACAGAATGTCATGGAGATCCTCTGGAACGGCGGCGAAGCAAGCGTCCGCGACGTTTCACAGGGGCTGGGCCGGCCGCTGGCCTACACAACCGTGATGACCACCCTCGACCGCCTCTTCAAAAAGGGTCTTCTCGCCCGGAGAAAGTCGGATCGCGCATTTCTCTACTCGCCGAAAATGTCGCGCTCGGAATTTGAACGCGCGCGCGCCGACGACCTCGTCGCCGGTTTTCTATCGGGCCCTGAACCTTCCCGCGAACTCCTGGTCTCCTGTTTTTTGGATGCTGTAGGGCGGCACGATCACGATTTACTGGAAAGGCTGGAAAAGAGGATTCGTCAATACCGCAAAGATCTCGACAGGAGGGGTGAACGATGACCCTCCCGTACCTTCTGCGATTGCTCGGTCTTTGTTCAGCCGCATTCTTCTTCATCCATGCCGCCTGCGGTTTTGCGGTCAAGCTTTTTGCGCCTTCCGCGGTCCGTTTGGCGGATAGGCTGCGCGCCCGCGCGGCCGCGCGCTTCCTCTTCGTGCTGAGGCTTCTTCCCACCGCGCTCGCCGCAATTGTCGTCCTCGGCCTTTGCCTGCCGAGTTACCTCTGGCTTGAGCCTGGCGCCAGCAATGAAAAAGTGGGCATTGTCTTCATTTTTGGGGCGATGTTGGGCGTTGCTATTTTAACGCTCGCCGGAGTCCGCGCCATTCGCGCGATTGCTTCCACTGCCGCATTCATGCGCAGATGCGCTCGCCCAGGCAAACGCGTCAATCTCCCCGGTGCGGTCCAGTCCGCCCTGGTTCTGGAAGGTGACTCAACCGTCCTTGCCATGGTCGGAATCATCAGGCCACGGCTTGTCATCTCTCGGCGAGTGATGAGCGCGCTCACTCCGGAACAGCTTGCCGCTGCGGCGCGTCACGAGCAGGCGCACCGCTCATCCCGAGAAAATCTGAAGCGCCTTTTCCTGCTTCTCACGCCGGATATCGTCCCGTTCCTCCGCTTTCACTCTGCGATGGATCATGCCTGGGCGAAATTCTCCGAGTGGGCCGCCGAC
>JBGOTC010000106.1:0-8780 GCA_041476305.1 Terriglobia bacterium | reverse complement strand
GGGAGAATCCCTGCCCGGCAGCCGCATCGCCCGCGTCGAGCGCTTCGGTAAATTCGTCACACTGGCGCTCGAGCCGCTGGCCCACACGTCGCGACCATTTCATTTGTTTGTCCACCTGGGTATGACCGGCCAGCTCATCCCGCGCCACGAATTTGAAGCGGTTGCCAAGCATACGCATGCCTTCGTCGAGCTCGATGACGGACGCGAATTGCGCTACACCGACCCGCGCAGGTTCGGCCGCATTATGCTGGTGCCTGAATCCGGAATGGAGACATTCCGGCTCAAGCTCGGCCGCGATCCTCTGGAGATTTCCGAGAAGGAATTTATTGCTCGCCTGGGGCCGCGCCGCGCGCGCGTTAAATCGCTCCTGCTGGATCAATCCGTGCTGCGCGGGATGGGAAACATCTATACCGATGAAAGTCTGTGGCGCTCGCGCATCCACCCAGCGCGTCAGGCGGCAGCGCTTTCCGCGAAACAGCTCAAGTCTCTTTACCGCGCAATGCGGCGCGTCCTGGAAGCGGCCATCCGGATGCGCGGGTCTTCCATCTCGGACTATCTCGATGCGGAGGGCCTCCCCGGCGACTACCAAAGCCACCACCGCGTTTATGGACGCGCCGGGAAACCCTGTCCGCGTTGCCGCGCGAAAATCCGGCGCATCGTGGTCGCGGGCCGTGGGAGTTATTTCTGCCCGCGCTGCCAGCCGCCGCCGCGCACGCGGCGACGCCGCTAAATAAACTCCGCCATTCAAAAGTTTCCAGTTTTTCTTGGGCAAGAACTTTACTGTGGTGGGGTTAATCCGCGGCGGTGCCGTGTGCTTGTTCAATAGGGCGCAATCGCGGTGTCGCTGCGCCAAAGATCAATTCGCCCCACACGCGCCGCTCGCGCCGGTCGAGCCACAGCACGCGGTCGTTCAGTTTGCGGAAGGGGGCTTCTTCGAGCAACTCCGCAATCAGGTCATGGATGCGCTGCTGGAATTCCAGGTTTTCCGACCGGAAGCCGTCCGGGGGGATGCCGTCGGCCATTGGCGGCACGGCCACAAGAAGCGAATACGATTCCATCCACCACGAAAGCCATGATTCCAGCTGTGGCTGCCGCCCAAACTTGTTCACCAGATAGCCGTAGTTATCCAGCACCGCGCGGTCGCAGATAATATGCGGGGCACGCGCGCTCGCTTCCAGTTCCGCCGCGATTTGGGCATGCAGGATCCACAATTGTCCTTCGAGGGTAGTGCCCTCATTGACCGGGAAGGGCGACTTGCGCGCCACTTCCGTCACCAGTTCCACGTTGTAATCCGCTTTTTTCAGCAGCGAACACACTTCATAGGCGAGAGTGGTCTTGCCGACGCCGTGCGTCCCAATCAGAGCAAGCTTCAACGGGCGAGTCCTCGCGAATACCACGCCAGTGTTCTAACACAGAACCGCTCCGCGAAAAATAGGTAGAATGTCCACGCAGTGGAAAACGGGGGCGCAGTGAGAGCAGTCCTTCAGCGGGTCAATCGGGCGCGAGTCCTCTCAAATGGAAGCGTGAGCGGTGAGATCGCCGCGGGGCTCGTGGTGTTGCTGGGCGTCGGCCGCGAAGACACTCCGGAAGCCGCCGCCTATCTCGCCGAAAAGACCGCCCATGTGCGCATTTTTGCCGACGCGGAGGGGAAGATGAATCTTTCCATCGTCGATACTGGCGGAGCTGCGCTGGTCGTTTCCCAATTCACTCTGTATGGTGACGCGCGCGGCCAGCGCCGCCCCGGATTCACCCGCGCGGCGCCGCCTGAAGAAGCGAACCGCCTCTACGAGGAATATGTCCGCGTCCTGCGCGGGCTTGGCGTGCGTGTGGAAACCGGGGTGTTCCAAACGCATATGGAAGTGGAGCTGGTCAACGACGGTCCGGTGACGATCCTCCTCGATTCCGAAAAGCTATTCTAAAAGTGCATCGCCGGGAGGATTCGGACACGGCGTCTTGTCTCGCCTCTTCTCCCATGCCAAAGTATTGGAATGAAGCTACGCCGGGCCTCCTGGATGGGCATCCTCGCTACGTTGTTCGCCGCAATCTTCGGCGCGCTTCCTGCTCGCGCGCAGGATCACGAGGAAACGGTGAAGGTCAATGGGTTCCCGCGCACATGCCTCGTCCATCTGCCCGCGGGCTATACCGCCAGAAACCGCTACCCGGTCGTCGTCGTGCTCCACGGCATCGGGGGCGACGCTTCCGTGGTGGCGCGCCTGACTCATTTCAGTGAGACCGCGGACAAGTTTGGCTTCATCGTTGTTTACCCCAACGCATATTACGGCCGCTGGACCTCTCCTGAACTTTCCAGCGGAGGGCCCATTTTTGGAAGCCGCCGAAGGGGGCTGGAATTTCCCGGAGATAGCGGTGGCGGGCAGGATCGTGAGGTCGGCGGCAGGCCCGCGAACGACATCCCCTTTTTTGAGAATCTCCTTGATCAAATCGAGTCGGAATACTCTGTGGACGCTTCCCGTATCTATGTCACCGGTTATTCCGACGGCGGTTTCATGGTCTTTCGGTTGGGATGCGAGCTGGCCACTCGATTTGCGGCTGTCGCCACGGTCGGGGCCACGCTGCCGGCGTATCTCGGCGAGAGCTGCTCCGACTGGGCCTGGCGCGCCGTATCGTTGCTGATGATCCACGGCACCTCCGACCCCGCGGTGGACTATATGGGCAATCCCGCGTTCACAGTCCGCTATCCCTTCCTCGCCGCGAAAGACAGCGTGAAGCTCTGGGCGCGGATGAACAACTGCAGCTCGAAGCCGGAGAAGACAACCCTGCCACGGCGGACCAGTGGGGGCCTCGAGACTCGAGTGGAGACCTACACCGATTGCAGTGAGGGGTCTGCGGTCCAGTTATACAGCGTGGTGAAGGGAGGCCACACCTGGCCGGGAGGAAACCAGTATTTTCCGGAACGGCGCGTGGGAAGAGCCAGCACGGATTTCGATGCCACGGAAGTTATCTGGCAGTTTTTCGCGGCGCATCCCATGCCCACCGCGAAAAAGTAGGAAGGTTCGAGCGCAATCAGAACCCTCCGCCTCCGCCTCCGCCGAACCCGCCGCCCGAGAATCCGCCGCCCCCACTAAATCCTGAACTGCCGGAACTGCGCGGCGCGGACGACATCACGGATCCAGCCTGCACGGACATGGAATTCAATCCGTTCACGAACCCCATCGCGAAAAACGGAGGCCCGTACATCCCGCCCTGATACCAGGAGGGCGGCTCCTTCAGGATGTTTCCAAAGGCGCCGACCCATTTTTTCTCGACGCCCATGGCCATCGCAAACGGCAGGTATTTCTCGAACAGTGCGGGGGTCAGCTCGATGCGCTTGATGCGGTCCGCTTCCACGTGTTGCAGGAAATCCTCAAATCCCAGAGCGCCCTCCAGCGCGCGCACGCCTTCGCCGGTATGTGCGGGCATGAACCAGCCGAAGATGCACACAATCAGAGCCGTCACGACCGCGGCAATCATGAAGGGGGCGGCGACCATTCCCGAGCTGGCGGCCACCCAGTTGCCGCCGAAGAAAAGAAGCACTCCGATGACGATGCCTCCTCCGATATAGGTGCCCCGGACCCTGTCGGGACGGTGCAGGTAATAGTGTTTTTCCAGCAGGGAATCGAGGAGGGAATCCTTGATTCCCGGCAAATCCTTGTAGAATTTGTTCTGCAACTCGGAAAGATCCACCGATTTTCGCGCCCCGTTGTCGAAGAGCGCAGCAAGCAGCAACAACTCATGTTGCTTGAGCCCCGCCCACTCCTTCATCTCTTTCTTCAAATGGAACGTGAACTCCTTGTTGGAGTAAAGCCCCATCATGTGTTCCTTCTGTTTTTCCTCGATGACGATGTATCCGCGCACGGCCAGGTCCACCAGAGTCGCCGTGACGTCGCGCATGTCGGCGGAATCGTCCACCAGCGTTCCGATTTCGCCAGGCGAGAGGCCGTTGGGCGGATCGTATTGGACGGCGATGGCATTCCTTCGAGGATCGCGGCCACGCGCCCACCACATCCAGAACATCGCGAAGAACGCGATGATAGGAATGAACAGCGGCCAGTTGCTTTTCAAAAAACGCCAGACCAATTCACCGGTCGTTGGGGCGCGGACAAACCCCTTGTCCCAGCCGATCACCACCGTCAACCCTTCATGGAAGTCGAGAGGGCGCTGCATCTCCACGCTGATCAGCGTGCCCGCCGCGGTGATCCGCGCATCCTGTGAGCGCGAGCCGTACGCGCCGGTGAAATTGAGTGTGCGCACGCCGGTGGTGCCCGCGGGCAGTGAAATTTCCGCGCTTGCGGATTGAATGGGCACGTCCCACTGATTTCCGGTGATGTTCCAGTAGAGCTCGTCGTGGTCCTCGAAGAATCGCAGGCCGTCGCTCACGCGGTAATGCAACACGATGGTGCGCGCCGCATCCTCCGCGCCGGGGACGTAGATTTTATATTTCAAGGAGCCGCGCTCGTGGCTGGTTTCGTAGCGTAAATTATTGCCGGCTTCGTCTCTCACGCTCACGGTTTCCACGAAAAGCGTGTAGCCGAGCCCCTGCGGCGTTTGGTATTCGATGGGGATGGTGCGGTAGAGACCGTTCCACTTGCCCGCGAAATAGGCGTGGATGGTTTCCGTGACGTCGACCACGCCTTCCGGCGTCACCACGATTTCCGCTTTGAAGCCGCGGATGGTCAGCGTGCGCGCGGGTGCGCTCGCCGCGAGCAGCATGAACATGCTGAACGCAAGCAGGATTCGCCGCGCGGTTCCCGTCGCTCGTTTGCCCATGGAAATTGTTATGCGGTGGTGCCGAAGCTTACCTTGGGGGCTTCGCGTTCGGTTGGCGCCGTCACTTCGAAGAACTCGCGCTGCTTGAAACTGAACATCCCCGCGATGATGCTGGAAGGGAACACCTGGATCTTCGTATTCAGGTCGCGCACCACGGCGTTGTAGTAGCGCCGCGCGTTCTGGATGGTGTCCTCCAGCGACGAAAGCGAGCCTTGCAGGGAAGTGAAGCTCTCGACGGCGCGGAGCTGCGGATAGGCCTCCGCCAGCGCGAAAATTTGCCGCAGCGCGCCGGTGAGCATGTTTTCCGCGTCGGCCTTTGCCGCCGGGCCTTGGGCGGCCATGGCGGAGTTGCGCGCCTTCACCACGGCTTCGAGCGTGCCCTTCTCGTGCCCGGCGTAGCCTTTCACGGTTTCCACCAGGTTGGGCACCAGGTCGTACCGGCGCTTGAGCTGCACATCAATATCCGACCACGCGTTGTCGCACTGCACGCGCAGACGCACCAGGGCGTTATACATCCCGATGACGATCACCACCAGGAGCCCCGCCGCGATTAACAGAATCCATCCCATGGTCATGAGCGAACCTCTTTCAGAACTCTCTTCCAGTTTCCAGCGGAAATGCTGATTGATTTTACTCTATTTCAAAAGACATTTGGTGTAAAGGCGGAGCGGATAAGTGGGAGGTGAGCTACAGCGACTTGCGGTGCAGCAGCCAAAGGGTGAGCCCGAGGGTTGCGACCATAAAAACGCCCGTGGACCATATGGGCCACCACGAATTGATCTTATAGCCGTGCAGCAGGGTCACACCGATACCATTTAGTTCGGAGGTCTTGGGAAGGATTCGATAAAGCCAATCGCAGAGCCAATGTGACCACCGCGAGGTCAGCAGTTGATATAGGCCTTGCTCTCGCTGCGCAAGAATTGCGGAGACTATTGAAGTAGCCATCGCAAGCAGGATCGGCGGTGCGGGGCCAATCCTGGGCAGCGCTGCCAGAGCTGCAAACGCGAGCAATCCTGCAAAACCAAGAGTTTGAAATGCAATCGAACCAACGAGCGGCCATGAAGAAACTCCTGTTTGCCACCAAAGCCGGATCGCGATCGGAACCGCCACTACAATGGCTGCGACAAAATATAGAGTCACACCTCCCAGGTAACGGCCCAGGAACACTTTCCACCGCGAGGTTCCTTTTGAAAGCGTGAGCTCCACCCATCCGCGATCAAGGGTGGAAGACAGTAGCGGAGCTGCGGCGAGAGTAGAAAGAAGCAGCCACAAGATGCCTCCGGTAAATTCCAACATCACAGAAAGCACCGAAGGAACCCCAAGGGTTGCTTCCCAGTGCAACCTGCGGCCCAGGAAAATCACAGGACCTGGCAGGAATTGAACGTGAATGATCAAGTTGAAAACAACGGTCACAACCACTCCAAGGCCGATGAGCACCATCCCCATCCGGCGATTGATTGCCTCTGTGAGTGAGTTGAGATATGAGGCGAGCATCAGGCTTCCCCCGCGCCGACAACCTTGAGGAAGAAATGTTCGAGCGAATGCTTCACTGGTTCCACAGCCACAATTTCCACCGGCACGCTGCGAAGCTTGTCAATCAACGCGTTCAACTGCGTATGGTCTCGTGGGATAAAACTCAATGTCGAATCTGTCCATGCGGCCGCGCCTGTAATGGTCGCTGCCGCTGCGCGCACCGCGTCATTCACTTGGGCCACGCGCACAAGATATTCACCGGTCCCGCGGGTGAACTCCTCGGGAGCCGCCTGGCGCGCCAC
Organism: Terriglobia bacterium; assembly: GCA_041476305.1. Taxonomy (GTDB): domain Bacteria; phylum Acidobacteriota; class Terriglobia; order Acidiferrales; family UBA7541; genus DASTCZ01. The sequence continues at coordinate 2,241 of JBGOTC010000106.1, read as the reverse complement.
CAGCCCTTGATGCAATATCACCACCTGGTCGCAGACAAGCTCCACTTCAGAAAGCATGTGCGAATTCAGGAAAATTGTTTTTCCGGTTGCCTTCAATTCCTTCAACAGATCGCGCACCTGCTTCCGCCCCAGCGGATCCAGCCCGTCCGTCGGTTCATCAAGGATCAGGAGTTCGGGGTCATTCAGCAGCGCTTGCGCCAGGCCCAGCCGCTGCAGCATCCCCTTGGAATATGCTTTGGTGCGTTTCTTTACGCCCTTCAGGCCCACCTGCTCAAGAAGCTCCGGGATTCGTTTCTTGAGTGTCGAGCCGGGGATGCTATTTAGCCGCCCCATGTATCGCAGAAATGCGGGGCCCTTCATGTAGTCGGGAATGCGCATCGCTTCTGGCAAGTAGCCGATTCGCCGCCGAGCCCCCGTGTCGCCGGGATGGCTGTCCAACAGCTGCGCGGACCCGTCGGTTGGCGCGCACAGCCCCAACAGAATCTTAATCAGCGTTGTCTTGCCCGCACCATTTGGGCCCAGCAGGCCGAAGATGGTCCCGCGCTCGACACGCAGCGACACGCCGCGCAGCGCCGGGATCTCCATCCGGCTGAACGTTAGATATTTCTTGTGCAGGTCTTTTACTTCGATGGCCGGGTTTGTCATTGCTCGACTGTGGTTGCCGCCGTCCTTTTAGCCTGCGGTTGTCCGTCTTGCATCTTAGCCAAATTCCGTCCCGCTGCGCGCCCGGTTCGCCTTCCATTGTCGAACGTGCCAACGCTCCCTATATTCATAGCTATTTATTATCGTTTGAGTTATCGTTTGGCTGCACCAGGTGCCTGCGAGAGGGCGGTTGCCCCCAGCCGCTCCACACAAGCCCCGCCACTTCTTATGCTCTTCAAAAGCCTCAGCGCCGCCGTGTATGGCATCGACGCCTATCTGGTCGAAGTCGAAGTCAATGTCGGTTCGCGCGATATGCGCGATTTCATCGTGGTCGGCCTGCCGGATAACGCCGTGAAAGAGAGCCGCGAACGTGTGAAGGCCGCGCTAATCAATTGTGGGTTTGATTTTCCATCTCCGCAGACCGTCACCGTGAACCTCGCTCCCGCCGATATCCGCAAGGAGGGCTCCGGCTTCGATCTCTCCATGGCCCTCGGCATTCTCGGCTGTCAGGGCACTTTTTTCGGCAAGGCGCTCAGCTCATTTGTTTTTCTCGGCGAACTCTCTCTTGATGGAGGCGTGCGCCCCGTCCGCGGCGCGCTTTCCGCCGCCATCGCCGCGCGTGAGAAGGGTGTAAAGACGGTTGTGGTCCCGGAAAAAAACGCGCTCGAGGCCGCCGTCGTCGAAGGCATTGACGTCTTCGCTGTGCGCTCGCTCCCCCAGGCTGTGGACCTGATCAATGCCCCGGAATCCTTTGCTCCTGTCCGCTGTGATGCCCGCGCCATGCTCTCGAAGGCCGCGCAGTATTCCGTGGACCTTCGCGATGTGCGCGGCCAGGGGGCCGCCAAGCGCGCCCTCGAAATTGCCTGCAGCGGGGGCCACAACATCCTTCTCCTCGGCCCGCCCGGTGCTGGAAAAACCATGCTCGCCAAGCGCATCCCCACCATCCTTCCGCCGATGTCGCTCGAGGAGGCCATCGAGACTACGCGCATTCACAGCGTGGCCGGAGTGCTGGATAACGGCCGTGGCCTCGTCGGCACGCGCCCTTTCCGATCGCCACACCACACCATCAGCGACGCCGGCCTCATCGGGGGCGGCGCCGTGCCGCGCCCCGGCGAAGTCTCGCTCGGCCATCATGGCGTGCTGTTTCTCGACGAGCTTCCCGAATTCCAGCGGAACGTCCTCGAAGTGATGCGCCAGGCTCACCTCGCCGGGTTTCGGGATCGTGCCGCCGCCGATGAGGCCGGCGTCGCTGATCGTGTGGTGCGGCGAGCGGAAGGGTCGCGTCACCACCAGCGCCTGACCGTCCATGAGACCCATGACGCTGTGCACGCGCGTCGTTTCGATCGCCTCCGCCAGCGTCAGCGCCGGCAGGATCGTCGGCAGCCGCTTGGCCAGCATCGTTTTGCCGGAGCCCGGCGGTCCGACGAGAATCACGTTGTGCCCGCCCGCTGCGGCGACTTCCAGCGCGCGCTTCACGTGCTGCTGGCCTTTGACGTCGCTGAAATCCGCGTCGTACTGGCAGTGCTGATTGAACAGCTCTTCGACGTCCACGTGAGTCGGTGTGATCTGCCGATCTCCATTGATGAACTCCACGACTTC
>JBGOTC010000105.1:0-8802 GCA_041476305.1 Terriglobia bacterium | reverse complement strand
TCCTGTCCCCAGCTGTAATCGCTTCTTCGCTCCCAGGACAGGTTTGATCGTGGGCACCATCGTCAACGTCGGCATCTTCAGGAAAAGTTCGATGTCCGACTCGGTCCGTATGGACTTGTCCCGCAGCTCCAGAAGCAGGATCAGTCCCGCGCCCAGCGCCAACCCTCCGCCCAACCCGCCTCCTGCAATCAGCAGCCGGTTGGGATAGGCCGGGTTTAGGGGCAAATTGGCGGCGTCCAGGATCTTGAATTGTTCACCCTGCTGGCGGCGTTCCATCGCCACCGCGATGACGGAGTCATCGTGCTTCTTCAGCAGGTCGTTGTAACCCGCCTGCGCGGTCGCGAAATCACGGGTCAGTTCCTTGTATTGCTGCTCGACCAGCGGGCTGATTTGGAGCCGGCTCTCGTATGTCCGGATACGGTCAGCGATCGATTGCTGCTGCTTGATTTTTTCTTGAATGGACAGATTGATCGCGTTCAACGCCGTGCGCGTCTGCTGGATATTCGGCGGCTCCAATGCGGATCCGGCGGGCGGAGTCACCGCGGTCTGGTTGACCTTGTTCGCCGGGTTGTTCCTTGCCGCCTCCGCTGCAGCGATTCTTTGTTTGAGCTGCTGGATTTCATCTCTTTTGCGATCCACCGCCGGCCAACCGTCCTGATATTTGGTCAGCAACTGGTCCAATTCCGCTTGCCGCTTCTTCAAATCCTCATCCAGCGTAAGGGGGTTGGCGGTTGTGCCCGACTGCTGCGACGCTTTCCACGCCGTCAATTGCGCCGTGAGCGCGGCTTCTGTAAAGGTCTTGTTCTGCTGTTCCCGGTCCAGGCTCTGGGTCGCCGCGTCCAACTGGGTGCTGAGCCCGGTCAGGATGTTCATGTTGGTCGCAGTCTCATCAGGGAGCGCGCCGAGATACTTGCGCTTGAATGTCGCCAGCTTGGCGTCCTGGTCATTCATTCGCTGCTTCGCTTCATCGAGTTGCTTCACAAGAAAATCCGTGGTGTTTTCGCCCTGCTGTTCCCGGGTGCGCAGGTTTTCTTCAATAAACATGTTCGTCACTTCTTTGCAGATCTGTTGCGCCAGATGGCCGTCGCGCATGGTTACGATGATGCGGAAGCCCGGCAATTGCGAGGAACGCGTTTGCTCCATCGCCTGCATTGCTTCCACCCGGATGGATGCCTGCAGCAACTGCACCCGCCCTTCAATGGCCCTCTTCGGGTCGTCATTGAACAGGCCAAAGCGTTCCACAATCGGCTGCAGGCGCGTGCGGCTCAGAATCTGTTCTTTCATCGAGGCCAGCCGATCGCCCAGTTCACCCGTGACCACCGATTTCACAAAAGATTCCGGCACGCGCTGGCCTTCCACGAGCACCTGAGTTTGCGAAATGTACCGGTCCGCGAGTTGCAACGACACGAGATAGGCCGCCCCGCAGAACACCACCGCTGGGATAATCAGGAGCCAGAAGCGTCTCCGCAGAATATCCATGTAGTCGTCCATCGACATCACTCTGTGTCCCAGCATTGGTCTCTCCTAATCTTGGTTTTCTTCTCCGCTTACTTGAGCCCGATTGGCCGGAAGTCGAAACTGAAACCCATCCAGAACTGGTGCCGCGCAAAGGGCCCCGCGCAGGCCGGGCCGCCGCACACGGCGTTCGTGGACTGATGGATAAAGTTGTAATTGAAAAACAGGCTGGACCTTTCCCCGATTTGACGCGTGAATCCCGCTCCGATATACAGCCCGTTGAATGACGTGAGAATCGTGGAGGCTTGCGGCAGCGTTTTGTTCGACGCATATCCAAACATGCCTCGAATCGCCCACCACTGCCCCATTTGACGGCCCGCGGAGATTTGGAAGCTGTTGGTCACGGCCGCCAGCAGGATGCCCGCCCCGCCGGAAATGGATCGGGAGAAGGAGCCATCCAGCGTCGTCCGCTCAAAGGAATAGCTGATGCCGGCATTTGCGGCCCAGGCGATCCTGGACCCGGCGCTGGGCCCTCCCACGGGAGTGAATGTGTTGATCTCCGGGCCGATGCCGCCATGGAATGCCAGGCGTCCCGTGATGCGTTGTCCGTAGGTGACCAGGATAACCGAATCGTTGATGGAGGCGAGAGCCGGACGGAACCGGAAAGCATTGAATTGATAGCTGACGCCCAGGACGGCCTTTTCGCTCATCTGATAGTTGTAACCAACGCCGAACGCATAATTGGTCGGGTCCAAGAATCCAGGAGACACGTAATGGAGCAGGGCGTAGCTCCCGGTTAAAGTCCAGGTGGTTCGCTCGCTCTTCATGATCTGTGCCTGGGCCAGCAGCGTGTTGCTGATGCGTCTTGAATGCGGCGTGAAAATGCTCTGGCTTTGTGACACGCTGGGATCGATGAAGGTCGGACCGAGCAAGGTCGCTCCTCCCGGTCCCCCGCCTTCAAAGCCGAAGGCCGATTCCGGCAGATAGCTGAATGAATCATTCAGGTTCAGCGTCCAGCGGCGAAACTGAACCGTCTCCGACACGTCGAACTCGTGATAATGGGAATTGAATTGCGGGCTCTGAGCGTCGAAGTTTCCGCCGCCGGCATAGCGAACCGTGAGATTAGAATTTTGGCGCATCCGGACCATATCAAGATGTCCGGAAAGGTAAGTGAGGCTGTTCAGCCCGATGGGAGTGGGCAGGTTCTGGTAATTCGTATCCAACAGCTCGCCGACCTGAAATCCAAACCGGAGATTGCTTCCGACGTCGCTGATTTCAGCCGCTCTGCGCGTCAAGCCGCCTGTCACCACAGGATTCGGAGCAAGGGCCGGCGATGCCGGTTCTTCGCGTGAGTCCTTGCCGGTTGATCCTGCCTGCTTCTTGTCAGGATTATCGGCCGGAGGCAGAGGTGCCGTCGGCGAAACCGGTTTCACCGGGGGCGGCGCCTGCTGCGCCTGCGCCGCGGTAAGACACAGTCCGGCTGCCAGAATGGGCGCCCAGATTTGTTTGGTCAGGCTCCTCATGGCTCCTCCTTAAGGAATGACGACAGTGTCGCCGGGCTTCAATAGGATGTTCTGCTCGGGGCTCTTGCCGTTGATGACATCGTAGTAGTTGAAAGGGATGCGCAATTGTTTCCCGTTCTCCGTGCGCAGGATGGTGATTCTCTTTCCATTTCCGAACATCATCAGTCCGCCCGCGCTGGAGATTGCCTGCAAGACAGTCATGCCCGGGATCATCGGATAGGCCCCCGGTCGGCCAACCTTTCCGAGGATGTAAACCCGCCGGCTGTTCGTCGCCGTGACAATCACCGACACCCGCGGATCCTTGACCATGCTGCCCAGTCTTTCTGTAATCGTTTTCGCCAGTTCCATCGGTGTTTTTCCCGCGGCTTGCAAGTCGTTCAGCAGCGGCATGGAAATCATTCCGTCAGGGCGCACCGGGACCGACCGCGTCAGTTCCAACTCTCCCCAGACGTTGATGTAGATTTCGTCTCCCGGCCCGATCACGTAAGTCGGGTCCTCCGTTGCAGGCGCGGGCATGGTCTGCTCGGCGGCCCCCTTCGGCGCGGTATTCTTCGGCTCCGGCGTATTTGTCTTTGAGCTGTCACTTTGCGCCAGCGCAGGCTGTGCCAACCCCGCCAACAGCAGCAACAACGCGAACTTTGCAATGCGCTTCATGGTCGTCTCCTACGAAACCTCTGGATCATCCAAGCCCAACTGTTTCAGTTTGTAGAGCAATGCCTTGTAGCTGATCTGCAATTCCATGGCGGCCTTTTTCCGGTTCCAATGTGTGCGCGTCAGCGCCCGCGAGATCAGTTCGCGCTCCGCCTGACGGCTGGCCGCGCGCGCGACTGCTTTCAGGGAAGAACCGGCAATCGCGCTGGCCTTGGGAGCCTCCGGTGAGATTTCCACCAGATCATTCATGGCCGTCTCGGCGTCACCCGTGGCCACAATCTTCTTCATGGCGTTTTCAAGTTGCCGCACGTTGCCCGGCCACGAATAGTGGACCAGCCTGGCTATCATCTCGTCGCTGATCACCGGCCGCGGCCGCTCGAACAACCCGGCGTACTTGGCCAAAAACAAATCAATCAATTCCGGCACATCTCCCTTGCGCTCCCGCAATGGCACGATCCGCAGGCAGACACCGTTCAACCGGTAATAGAGCTCTTCCGCGAATTTCCCGCCGCGCAGGTCTTCCTCCAGGCTGCGCCGTGAGGTGGAGATCACTCGCGCGCCCGTGTCATGGCCCTCGGAAATCCCCGCGCCTTCCGACAACAGGTCGAGCAGGTGGCGCTGTCCCGCGCCGTCAAGTTCGCAGATGTCATCCAGAAAAACCGTGCCCCGGAACGCGCCGTTGGAACTCTTCCCGCTGACGATGTTTTCCAGTTGCGTGGATTGGCGAGTCTGCAAAAGCGAGCGGCAGCGCACCTTGATGAAGGGTTCCTCCCGCCGGTCAGAGAGCTGGTGAATCTGCATGGCCAGAACTTCTTTCCCGGTCCCGCTCTCTCCGATCAACAGCACAGGGATATCCGTCCGAGCCGTGTCCGTGGCAACTCGCCTCAGCGCTTGCATCGCCGGGCTCACTCCCCAGGCGACGAAATGATTCGCGGGGACGGCAGCCCCGGAATCCGACTGCATCGTTAGCCGATCGATTGGACTGACCAACATCTTTCCTCCGGCCGAGACAACCCTAATGGGATAGTTCGAGACACTAATTCTCCATCTGAGGAAAGCACGACAGATTCCATGCCAAAGGGGCTAGGAAGTGGCACCCCATTCCATCCTATGCCATAGAAAACAGAGTGGTTATTGGATTTCGATGAAAGCGCCGAAACTCAGTCTTCCGGGCCTTGTGGTTAACAGAGTTCCACTTGACGGAAAAACATTGGCCTTCCTTCGACACCCTCCGATGTGTCATTGCAAACACAGTTCTGAGGTTTGCAACTCCACTCCAACCGAGCCCTAAGTCGTGCCAGCGAAGGGCCTTGAGGATTACGGAAGGGCTAACTAGTCAGTGGAGCGAGGCCCTGGAGGAACAAATGGCGTCAGACTCGGGGCTGAATTCGTGGCCAGCGGACGTCTTGAGGGTAGTCCTGCTTCTCGGATCTTGTACAGCAAGGCGCGGTAGCTGATCTTCAGGTCCTGGGCCGCGCGTTTGCGATTCCACCGATGAGCGATGAGCGTCCGTAAGATGATCTTGCGCTCCAGTTGCTGGACAGTTTGTTTCGTCACCATTTTCAGAGGCATTTGCCCCTGGCCGGGCACTTCTGTTTCATTCTCAGCAGTCGAGGAAACCGCGCCCACCAATTCACTGATGACGGATTCCTCCGAGCCGAGAATGGTGTACCGCTCCAGGAGGTTGCTGAGCTCACGGATATTCCCCGGCCAACGATGCTTTTGCAGAAGGCGCATGACCTGATTGGACGGGGGCCGGACAGGCGCTTTGTATTTCTCGGAGAAAAATATCGTGAAATGCCGCACTAAAGCATCCAAGTCCTCAGGCCGCTCGCGGAGCGCGGGGATCTGGATCTTCACGACGTTGATGCGGTAGAAAAGATCCTGCCGGAATTGCCCCTTCGCGATTTCCTCTTCCAGTTGCCGGTTCGTCGCGCAAATCACACGGACATCCACCCGCGTATCCTCGCGCCCTCCGATCCGCCAGAACTGGCTGTCCTGCAGGAGCTGCAGCAACTTTGCTTGCAGCCCCATATCCATTTCCGCAATTTCGTCGAGAAAGAGAGTCCCACCATTGGCGAGCTCCACGCGCCCAGGCTTGGAGCCCACGGCGCCTGTAAAAGAACCCCTCTCATACCCGAACAATTCGGATTCCAGAAGACTCCCGGGAATTGCGGGGCAGTTCACCTTCACGAATGGTCCGCCGGACCTCGGCGACTGCCGGTGCAGAATGCGCGCAATGACCTCTTTGCCCGTGCCGCTCTCGCCCTGGATCAGGACGGGCACATTGGCGCCCGCAATCTTCGCGACCTTATCGCGGATTGCCTGCATCTCCCCCGAAGCGCCAAATACGACATCGTCGGGCGGCAACTCGCCCGCCCCGTTCGTTGCAAAAGACGCAGTATGGACGTGCATATTCTCCATGGGTTTGTAAGGAAACCACCCCTCGCCACTGTCCTCTTGTGGCACATGCGGTGCCAAACGCTAGATGTGCATCGCATCCTGAACTTCCTTGCTTATAATCTGTTGTCAGCAATGGTGTTAGAGGCAAAATGGTCCAGAACTTTCGCCAACCGGTGAAGCCATTTCAAGCCCTCGACTCTCGAAATCACAGCCCTTGAGGGTCACGAAAGGAAAACGGATTGCACACTCGGGCACTTTCGTTACCTCGGAATTCTCGTTTACAGGCTGTGGAAAAAACCAGGTCACGCCGCCATAGCCTCGCGGATTTGTCAGGCCTCTGGGATAATTCACAAGGAACGTCATTGAATATGTGGCTTTGCGTTCCTTGAAGTTCCGTTAATATCAGGTGCAGGGGCCGCCTGCTGGAATGCCGACAAAGACGGTAGTCAAAGTCCGGCGCTATCCGCGCATAGGATTGCCGAAGGGAATGTCAGTCGCGTGGCAAGCGGGAGGCGAGAGAATCGTCTCGCGCGTCGGGACACTCAGCTTGGGCGGACTTTTCATCCACACGAAATTGCCGCTGAAGAACGGCGAGGTGTTGAAACTCGTTTTTGACGTTCCCGGCGGGGAAGTGCGAGCGCGGGCCGTTGTACGTGATTGCCGGCCCGGTCAGGGAATGGGAATCGAGTTCACCGCGATGCAGCCGGAAGCGCGGGCAAGGCTCACTCAGCTGTTGCGACGGCTCGGCGCAAAATAGCGTTGGACCCTTCGCGTCAGCGCTGGGGAAACAGGAACGCTTCCAGCAGATCGGCCCGCGCCTTCTGATCGGAAGAGATTACGCGCAGCAGGTCGGACACCGAAATCAGCCCCAGAAACTTTTCCTTATCTCCCATCACCAGCAGGTGATAGATGTGGTGCTTCTCCATCAGCAGGAGACAATCTTCCAAGCCCATTTCCGGAGCAATGGTCACAAGTTCTTTCGTCATGATCTCCGTGACGCGCATCCAGGCGGGGCATTTGTTTTCCGCGGCGACGCGATCGGAGATGTCGGCTTGCGAGACGATGCCCACCAGCTTTCCCTTCGCGTCGAGTACTCCAACGGAGCGAATCTCGCGGTCCCGCAAGTAGCGCGCAACATCGTGGACGGTGGCATCGTCCGAAACGGAATAAATCTCTTTTCGCGAGCTAATCAGGTCTGCGACGCGCATCACGAACCTCCATGGGGCGGGCTTTTGGCCGATGGTAGGACGATCCCCAATTCTTTGCAATGGGAATGAAGCGCCGGCGGTGTCCTCCACACCTGTTTTCCCGATTGCCGCGGTTTCTCGGTTAACATCATTGGAAAGCAAACCGTCCTTATTACAGGCGGGCATCAGTTCGCCGCCAGTCACACTGGTGAATTAGTGAACGATGCGCAATATTTTCCCGGAGCAGGATTCGCATTGGATTCCTCCACTGCCGCCGAGTCCGCTATCCCGCTGAGCGGGGCGCCGACGCGCGACCAATTGGCCGTGCAAACGGACGTGGCCGCGGCGTGCGCGGGCGACCGCGCGGCGTTTGGACGGCTCTACTCGCGATACCTGGGCATGGTTCATGGGCTATTGCTCGCCCGCGTGCCGCGCACCGATGTGGACGATTTGGTGCAGGAAGTGTTTCTGCAGGCCATGCGCAAACTTTCCACGCTGCGCGACGCGGCGGCCTTCGGCGGATGGCTGGCCACGATTGCGCGCAACCGGGCGCACGATTTTTTCCGCAGCACGAAGCCGGAAACCGAATTGGTGGACGATCTTCCCTCGGCGAGTGGCAGGCCGGATGCTGAAGCCATCGCGGCGCTGGCCGCCATCCGCGGGCTGCCAGAGGCGTACAGAGAGACACTGATCCTGCGCCTGGTGGAAGGAATGAGCGGCGCGGAAATTGCCGAGCGCACGGGACTGACTCCCGGCTCGGTACGCGTGAATCTGCACCGGGGGATGGCGCAGCTACGCGAGATTTTGAGCAAGGAACAAAAATCATGAAAGACGATTACTTGTGGGACCCGAAATCCGAACCTGAACCCGGCGAGAGTGACGTCCAGCATTTGGAGCGTCTCCTCAGCCGCTACCGCGCGAACGCGGAAGCTCGCCCGGAGTTCCTGGAAGCAGCGTGGAATGAGAGCAAGCCGCGCGGAACTTTGTTTGGTCAAGCTTGGTTTGGCGGATGGCGCGTGCAGCTCGCCTTCGCGGCCGTAGTCCTGTTCATCTTTGCGGGCGGCTGGCTCGCGCTTCGCTTGCCCGGAGGCGCCACAGAAACATGGCAAGTCGCGAGGCTGGAAGGCGCTCCACAAGTCGGGTCGCAAGTCGTCGGGGAAAAATTTCATTTGCGCCCCGGGCAGGTGCTGGAAACCGATTCTCTTTCCAGCGCGCGCATTGACGTGGGAGAAATCGGAGAGGTGGAAGTGGGCCCGGATTCCCGCGTGCGTTTGGTGGAAGCGCAGCGCGGGAGTGGAACTCTTGGCCTTGATCAGGGAACGATCAGGGCGGTGATCTGGGCGCCGCCGCGGAAGTTCTTCGTTCAAACCCCCGCGGCCAACACCGTGGACCTGGGTTGCGCCTACACATTGCATGTCGGTCCGGACGGAAACGGATGGATCCGCGTGACGATGGGCTGGGTGGCCTTTGAGCGCGACGGCAAGGAATCGTTCGTGCCGGTGGACGCGATGTGCCTGATCCACAAGGGCGCGGGACCCGGAACTCCTTATTACGAGGACGCCACGCAGGCGCTGCGCGGCGCG
>JBGOTC010000104.1:0-8810 GCA_041476305.1 Terriglobia bacterium | reverse complement strand
CGGAGGCCTCGCGGCCGACGATGAACGGCGTCATCATCTGCGGAAAGATGACCATATCGCGCACCGGCATCATGGGCACACGCTTCAATTCCTGTTTTTCCCGTTGAAACATGGTCTCCCTGGCGGTTCGGGCCCGGGCCGGACTAGCCGGCCTTTTCGAGCAAGCTCCAATTGATCTCGCGGGTGTGGATCATCTCCGCGGTAACAACAAAATCCCGCAGTTTGCGCTGGGTGGGCAGGTGGTACATCAGGTCCAGCATCAAGTCTTCGAGGATCATGCGCAGGCCGCGCGCGCCGATCTTGCGCTTGAGCGCTTCTTCGGCAATGGTTTCCAGCGCATCGTCGGCGAAGCGCAGGCGCACATTTTCAAATTCAAAGAGCCGCTGATATTGACGGATGAGCGCGTTCTTGGGTTCCGTAAGAATGCGCACCAGCGCGCCCTTGTCCAGATCGCTCAGCACGCCGGCTACGGGCAGGCGCCCGACAAATTCCGGAATCAGGCCGTAGCGGATCAGGTCGGTGGGCTGCACCTGCTCGAGCAGTTCGATATTGCGGCGGCTGCCGCCGGTGTTGGGCGCAATATTGGACATGAAGCCGAGCGCGCGCGAGCCGATGCGGCGCTCGATAATTTTTTCCAGGCCCACGAAAGCGCCGCCGCAGATGAACAGGATGTTGGTGGTGTCCACCGGCGTAAATTCCTGGTGAGGATGCTTGCGCCCGCCCTGCGGCGGAACGTTCGCGATGGTGCCTTCCAGGATTTTCAGGAGCGCCTGCTGCACGCCCTCTCCCGAAACGTCGCGGGTGATGGAGGGGTTCTCGTCCTTCTTGGAGATCTTATCGATCTCATCGATATAGATGATGCCCTGCTGCGCGCGCGTGACGTCGCCGTCGGCGGCCTGCAGCAGCTTCAGGATAATGTTTTCCACGTCCTCGCCGACATAGCCCGCTTCGGTGAGCGTGGTGGCGTCCACGATGGCGAACGGCACATCCAGCATGCGCGAGAGCGTCTGCGCCAGGAGTGTCTTGCCGGTTCCCGTCGGTCCAATTAAGAGAATATTGGATTTCGAGAGCTCGACTTCGCCCGGCTGGCGGTTCAGGAAAATTCGCTTGTAGTGGTTGTACACGGCCACGGCCAATTTCTTTTTCGTCTTGTCCTGCCCGATCACGTACTGATCGAGGAACGACTTAATTTCCGGCGGGCGCGGCAGTCGCCGGTTGGCCGGAGGGTTCTGCTCTTTCTTTTCTTCGTCGAGGATCTGCTGGCAGACGGTCACGCATTCGTTGCAGACGAAAGCCCGCGGATAGTCGGAAGGCGAGCTGATCAACTTCTCGACCTGCTCCTGCGTTTTGTGGCAGAAGGAACAGCGCAGCGGTTCTTCGGTTCCTATTTTTTTCACTGGTATGTTGGCCTCGTGCCGCTCACCCCGGAGCGGCCGCTTTCTAACTTTATTCTAGGCCCGATACATTGTCCCGCGGGATGCGCGCACCATTTTAGGTACTAACTGTTTCGCACGCCTGGTGGAGCGCGGTCTAGCGGTGTTTGTGGATAATTTCGTCAATCAACCCGTACTCTTTGGCTTGCTCCGCCGACATGATGTAGTCGCGCTCGACGTCCTTTTCCACCTTCTCGAGAGGGTGGCCGCTGTGGTCGGCGATCAATTTGTTGATGATGGAGCGCATGCGCAGGATTTCCTTGGCGTGAATATCAATGTCCGTCGCCTGGCCGGAGAGCCCGGACATCCACGGTTGGTGGATCAGGATGCGCGAGTTGGGCAGCGAGAAGCGCTTTTTCGCCGCGCCGGCCGTCAGGAGCAGCGCCGCGATGCTGGCGGCCTGCCCGACGCAAATAGTTACCACGCTCGGGCGCACGAACTGCATGGTGTCGTAGATCGCCATGCCCGCGGTGATGGAGCCGCCCGGCGAGTTGATATAGAGCGAAATATCCTTCTCCGGGTCTTCGGCTTCCAGGAATAGGAGCTGCGCGGTCACCAGGTTCGCCACGTGGTCGTCAATGGGCGTCCCGATGAAAATGATGTTGTCCTTCAGCAGGCGCGAGTAAATGTCATAGGCGCGCTCGCCGCGGTTGGTCTGTTCGACCACCATGGGCACGAGAGTCGTCGCGTAGGAGCCGGGATCCATGGAATTTTTCATGAAAGGGTGTCAGGAAGCACTGGGGTCCCCATCCGAATTATTTTTTTTCCTCGGATTTTGTTGAGACCTGGATGCGGGCGTGTTGGCGAAGCCAGTCGAGAGTTTTTTCGCTCCGCAGCTTCGATTTAATCCTATCGAGCGCTCCCTGCTTTGTCAAGCGGGCGCGGACGGCTGTTGCGGATTCGCCACTTCGCTCCGCCAATGCGTCAATTTCGCGGTCCACTTCCGCGTCATCCACATCGAGCTTTTCGGCCGTGCCGATGCGGTCGAGGATCAGCTCGGCCTTCACGTCCTCCACGGCGCGGTCGCGCTGGCGGGCGCGCATGGCCACCCAATCCACGTTCACTTGCCGCGGGTCCACTCCCTGCGTGGCGAGCGACCTCACCGCGCGCTCCAGCCGCGCGTCCATTTGGTGCTCCACCAGCGCCTCGGGCACCGGGAACTCATTCGCGGCCACGATTTTCGCGAGCAGCTTGTCGCGCGTCTGCTCCGTGATGTGGTGTTCGCGCGCCGCGCCCAATTGTTCGCGGATTTTCGCGCGCAGCTCGGCGAGCGTGGGTGCGTCGCTCACGTCCTTCGCAAATTCATCGTTCAACTCGGGCATTTTCTTTTCTTTGATGCCCGTCACTTCCGCGACATACTTGTAGGACTTGCCCGCGAGCTTCGCGTCCGTGTATTCGGCGGGGTAGGTCAGGTCGAATTCGCGTTTTTCGCCGGCCTTGGCGCCGCGCAGGTTTTCGTTGAACGCTTCAAGCGTCTCTTCCGAGCCGATGTGGCACATCACGTTTTCCGCGCTCAGCGGATCACCGCCGCCCACGGGAGTCCCCGTCAGCTTAAGCTGCGCGTAATCGCCATCGGCAATCGCGCGGCCCTCGATGGGGACGAAGGTTGAAGCGCGCTCTTGCATCTCGGTAAGCGTTCTTTCCACGTCCGCGTCGGTAATTTCCGGGGCGCTTACTTCCACTTCCACATCCTTGTAGTTCGCGAGCTCGAACTCCGGCAGCACCTCAAACGTGGCGCGGAACTTTAGCGGTCCGCCTTCGGCGTAGTCCACCTTGTCCACTTGCGGCTGCGTCACCGGAACCAGTTTTTCCCTGGTCACCGCCTGCTCGATGCGCTCCGGCACGAGCTGCTGCATCACTTCGCTCTTGATGTCTTCCGCGAAGCGGCGGCGGATGAGCGTCACCGGCGCCTTTCCGGGACGGAACCCGGGAACGCGGGCCACGCGGCTGATTTCGATAGCGACCTTATCGCTGACTTTCTGGACATCTTCGGCGGGGATCTCGATTTCCAGTTCGCGCCGGCAGGTTGCTTCGCTCATTCAGTCTCTTCTCTATCCAATTTGGCGGATTCGATTTGACTCGGTTACTTCAATTTGACTCGGTTATTTCAATTAGATGAACTCACCGCTGGGAAGATTCTCAGTCGGGGGAAACTCCAGTATAGGGAAGTGCCGCGGGCGCGTCAACGTGGCGACGAAGCAGGCACGCTGCTCGAAGTCGGCGGAGGACGAAAGAGCTGAATCACCCCGTCGGAGCGCGACCTGTGGCCCTTCGACAAGATTGCGAGATATGAATCCTCTGGGGACAGCGCGAAATCCGCGATTGGTTGGTCTTCGTTTCCCCCAAACCCCCTTTCATAGAGTATTCGCCAGGTCTTCGTATCAAAAATGATGACGCCTGCCGGCGTAAGTACTTCAAGTCCAAGCATGAAGAGAGCCCCAACAGTCGCGGGAGGCCTGACAATCTTTAGTCCCAACCGGGCCCCGCTTCTTGAGGAGGTTGGCGAAAGGAGCACTTGGTTGAACGAAAATTTCACTTGGAACAATCCGTTTCCTCGAAGATCAGATACCTGTAACTCGCTGTAACAAGTCGAGGCAATTGCGTCCGCGTTCACGAAAGCGAATTCTTCAAATAAGAGACAGGGATGGAATGGGGCACTCGCAAGATCCGCTGGGCGACTGTTTGATACAACTGAAATTCCCTGTTCCGTCCTGTATGCCACTACATCCTCACCCGCAGCCACCAATACAAAGTGTGAATTCACTGGGCGTGTCCAAGTGCCCACCACTGCGAAGGAGTCTGTATCAATCAGTCGGAGTGTTAATTCCCATTCCTTCTCTGTAGCAATGACGATTCTTCGCCCGTCCCAGGAGACTTCAACCACGCTGCTATAGGGCGGTAAGCTCCAGTCGGAGAGTTTCTGAGATTGCAGCTTCTCGAATGAACTGGAGTAAAGCTCAACTTCGCTGAGTGTTTTCGCGAGGAACTTCCCATCATGAGTGGGGATCAGGGTCAGCGGGCCTCGTGGAATCGTCCAATCGTGCGTCCCTCGAATCAGGCCTGTCCTCACATCAAATAGGACCGTCCGGTATCCGTTCGGGCCGGATGAAACGCCAACGCCGCGCCCAGGCTCTATGGGGGCTGGTTCGCTTGTTTGAAAGGTTACGGCCAAGAGATCTTCGCTTAGGAAAGCGATCTGCGTGCATCGGGTGCAGTTCTGAAAAATGTGATTGGATCTGTAGAAGTCTTTCAGGTCGATTTGCCAGACAGGAGGTTCCTTGTTGAACTTATTTTTCGCCGCAAGGACCGGAGTCAGTGCAGCGAACCAAAGCCCCACGCAAGAAGCCAGGAGATAAGCCGCAGCCCTCGATGCTCTGACACCCACTCGCGTTCTCATGGCAAAAACTGATGCAGATCTTGAAGGTTTGGCTGCTTCGAGGCTGAGCCGCGGCGGCGGCATTACGTTTGCTTGTCCTGCTCCGAATCCTTCTTAAGCCACTCCGCAGCCAGCGTTCGTACTTTTTCCTTGAATGCATTGTTGACGCTTAGCCATCCCAAATACACTCCGGGGATTTCAAAGAATGGTCTCAGGTCCTCGTGCCACGAGGCATAACCACACCAAATTGCATATAGGTTCGTGTAATGGATAAAGATGTCGCCAGTGCAGTCCACGATTTGGTGCATCAGGTCTCGCGCGTAATCGCGTTGACTTGCACGGCGCGCCGCCTGCCTTTTCTTCCTACTGTTAATCTGCTCTCTCATCTTTGCTCGCCAAGGCTACTCCGCGTCTGTCGCTGCATCGTCGCGCGAAGCCTTGCGCCGATCTCGCCAGCGGAGTATGGGGAGGCAGACGAAGAAGTAATAGAAGGCCCAATTCACAAATGGTGCGGGCACAAGATATGGCCAATCCATACCGTGAATCCCGGACGGTGAGAAAGCCATTACCAATGACATCGACAGGAGAAGGCCGGGCAGAGCAAAGATGCAGATCAAGCCGATCCCAATGTTCTCAATTCTTCCCTCCAACTGTGGGCTGTTCCTGAAAACCAATGTGGTGATCCAAATGGACCCAAAGGACAAGGCTGGCCCGGCTATTGTGAGGACAGCGGCCCAAGCTGCGGCGCGGCGAGCAGGGCTTCGTCTCATGGTTTTCATCGCTAGGAGGCTACGGTAGTGCGCTGGCGTAGTTCTTGAGCCCTAATGTGGATTCTATTCGCGAGCAGCCGGAAATAGAAATACCAGTTCACGCTTAAGAATATCGTCGTGCTTATTGAAAATACGACAATCCCGCCATGACCACCGGAAATCGCATTCACAATGACGTCAAAGCTGCCCGACACAATCAACCCCGGGAGCATGGGCAACAGGAAGATAACGAAAGGCGCGATCAGAATTGACGGTGGATCCTTCAGAATTTGAATCGGAGCGAAATACCAGCCAGCGCAAAAAATCACAACCCAGCCCAACACGATCACAGTTGCCCAGAGTGCGGCCCGGCGGGCCTCCGCCTCCGTTACGTTTTCGGCTCGGAAATATGCGACGCCAAATCCTAACCATGACATGGGGCAATTCTCCCCGACGCGACTACTCCCGCCCCGGCGGCGGTGGCGCGGGTTGTGCCGAAGGCGGCAGAACCCCGTTCAGCCTCAAATAGATTGCCTGCGCGGAATAGTGGTCCGCCCAATCGTAGGCGAGCGTGATCATGGTGTTGGCCTTGGTGGCCGCGCGACTGCCGGCGGGCGCGACGTTCCCGCCGAGGTTGGAATCGTCAGCCTTCGCGAGCACATCAGTGCAATAGTCAAAGGACGCCCTGATCGCCGCGACGAGCTTCTCTTTGCCATCGGTATCCGCCATGGGCGGGAGCGGAGACATGGGCGCGCCGCTGATGCGTCCGCACAGAATAAAGTTTGACTGCGCGATGTGCCCCACGAGGTGCGCGAACGTAATCTGCTGCGGCGTCGGTTTGAAATCGAACTTGTCCGCGGGCATGGATTCCGCCGCGCCGACCATGTTCTTGGAGTAGCGCCCGATCAGCGTCCGCAGAGTCTCACTGACCGGATTAGGGACTGGCCCCACAGTCACTTGCGTCGGTGCTCCGGGCGTTCCGCCCTGTTGAGCGAAGGCGATCACTGAACATGCCGCGAGAAGAATCATTGTTCCCAGGATTCGTTTCATTTGAATCTCCTTGAAAAGCTGGCGCGGAAATCGTTCGCGCAGGAAAACTGGTGCGGAAGGAGGGAGTTGAACCCCCACGGCCTCTCGGCCACAGGATCCTAAGTCCTGCGCGTCTGCCAATTCCGCCACTTCCGCATGGACTCACACTAGCATCGCTCGCAAGCGGCGCGCAACGCGCCGCCTCGCTGGCTCGGAGCCCCTACTCCAATTTCTTGCCCTTGGTCTCCGGCAGGAAAAGCGACAGTACCGCGGCGAGGAGAAACGCTCCGGCGAGCAGATAAAATGCCGCGGTGAAGCTGTAACGCGTCGCGAGCGTCCCCACCAGAAACGGAGCGAACGCCGAGACGCCTCGGCCGATGTTGTAGCTGAAGCCCATGGCGGTGGCGCGAATCTCGGTGGGGAAGAGTTCGGAGGCGATGGCGGCGTACCCGGAGAAAAATCCAGTCCCGAAAAACGCCACAGGCGGCCCGAGGATCAGGAGCCACATTGGGCTGCGCGCCATCCCGTAGAGCGGCACGAGCGCCGCGGCAATCACGAGATACGTCGCATAGCTCACCTTGCGCCCCGCCGAATCGGCGAAAAACCCGAACAGTGAATACCCCAGCCATTTCCCCACGCCCATGAGGATCAGCCACGTAGTAGTGGTCATCAGGTTGAGCCCGCGGCCGCCTTGCGCCACGGGCAGCGAGAGATACGCTGGGATCCAGGTGAACAGGCCCCAATATCCGAACATCCCGCTGGCGTTCATGGCCGTGGCGATAATCCCCGGGCCGCGAACGTCGGGACGCCACAGAAGCTTCAATCCGCCGCCGGGCTTGGGAGCGCCGCGCGCGCGCCACATTTCGGATTCCGGTACCGCGCGCAAAATCCAGAACACGAGAATTGCCGGCAGCACGCCGACAAAAAACACGGCGCGCCATCCGTAGTGCGGCAGCACCAGCGCCACCACGCCCACGGCAATCATTTCGCCGATGGCGTATGTGGATTGCATCAGGCCCAGCGCTTTGCCGCGATGCTCGGCGGGCCAGGTTTCGGCGATGAGCGCGGCCCCGGTGGTCCACTCGCCGCCCATGCCGAGGCCGAGGATGAGACGGAAAATGGCGAGTTGCACCACGGTCTGCGAAAGCCCGCAGGCGCCGCTCGCCAACGAATAAACAAGGATGCTGGCCATCAGCGCGCGCGTGCGGCCCACGCGGTCGGCGATAAAACCGAACATCAATCCGCCCACTGCCGACGCGCCGAGCGTGAGCCCCGCGAGCAAGCCGCCGGTGCGCTTGCTCATGTCGAGAGCCGTCATCAGGTGCGCGAGCACCAGCGCGTAGAGCGCCACGTCCATGGCATCGAGCATCCAGCCGAGCCCGCCGGCCAGGAGCGCGTTGCGCTCGGCGCGCGTCACCTTCGCGGGCCATGGGAATCCGAGCACGCGGCGCGTGGATCGCGGCATTGTTGGGGGAAGGGAACTGTTGGGGGTGGACAGAGGCTGGCTCCCGCCGGAGTTCTCCGGGCGCGCCACATTCTATATCCATATAGATGTTTGCGGCAGGCAGTGATTTCAGAGCCTGCGCTCGCGTGCGGCGGGTTTCCTTGCTGGCCGTCGGCCGCTCTGTTAGTCTGCGCTCGGGGCCGGGAGTTTCGCGTTGTTCCCGGAGAAAATTCATGGTGACTTGCACGAAATGCGGAGCGCGGGTAATCGGCGATTCCATCTTCTGTGTGAAATGCGGGCTGCGCTTGAAGCCGGGCCAGGAATTGGCCGGTTCAATTTATTGCGGAAGGTGCGGCCAATTGCTTCCCGGCATGTCGGCAGGGTCGGCAGGGGGAGCCACCGCTGAATCGGGGATTCCGCAGAACATCGCCGCCCCGCTCAGTTACTTCTTCGCCTTCCTTTCAGGGTTGGTGGTCTTCATCATTGATAAGCGGCCCTTCGTACGCTTCCACGCCGCGCAGTCCACAATTGTTTTTGGAATCTTGTCCGCCGCGGGTTTCGCCGCGGGCAGGCTCTCCGTCTCCTACCACATGAGTGGGCGTGAAACGATTTCCATCATTTATTTCGCCATTTTCTGGGTGACCGGGATCACGGGGCTGGCGCTGTGGGTGGTCCTCATCATGAAAGCCTTTGAACCGAAGCCCTATCGCTTGCCCATTGTCGGGCGCCTCGCGGCGCGGATGGCCGGAGGGACGAAGGTCTAGCAATTCGCTCAGGCT
>JBGOTC010000103.1:0-8811 GCA_041476305.1 Terriglobia bacterium | reverse complement strand
CGGATCGCCGCCGATTCCGATGCAAGTGGATTGTCCGATTCCCAGCCGCGTCAGCTGATCCACCGCCTCATAGGTCAGCGTTCCGCTGCGGCTCACCAATCCAACGCGCCCCGCCTTGTGGATTCTTCCCGGCATAATTCCGATCTTGCACTTCCCCGGTGAAATAATCCCCGGACAATTCGGCCCGATCAATCGCGTCGCGCCGCCCTTCAGCGCCGCCGCGACGCGGACCATGTCCAGCACCGGAATTCCTTCCGTGATGCAAACCACCAGCGGCAACTTGGAATCCGCGCCTTCCAGAATCGCGTCCGCCGCGAACGGCGGCGGAACAAAAATCACAGACGCATTCGCGCCGGTCGCCTTCACCGCTTCCGCAACGGTGTTGAACACCGGAACGCCGACATGTTTGGTTCCGCCTTTACCCGGAGTCACGCCGCCAACCACTTTCGTGCCGTACTCGATCATCTGCTCGGCATGAAACCCGCCTTCGCGTCCCGTCAATCCCTGCACAATCACTCGCGTCCTTTCATTCACCAGCACGCTCATCGCGCACCTCGCATCTGGCGTGCCAGCCGCACAATCTCCGAAGCGCCGTCCTTCATGCCGTTCGCGATGGTGAAGTTGAGTCCCGAATCGCGCAGGATCTTCTGTCCCTGCTCGACGTTCGTGCCTTCCATTCGCACAACCACGGGCACGGAAAGCGCCAGTTCGCGCGCCGCCGCGACCACTCCTGTGGCGAGGACATCGCAGCGCAGGATTCCGCCGAAGATGTTGATGAATACTCCGCGCACTTCCCTGTCGCTCATCAGGATGCGGAAAGCGTTCTTCACCTGCTCGGCGCTGGCGCCGCCGCCGACATCGAGGAAGTTCGCCGGCGAACCTCCAGCGAGCTTGATAATGTCCATCGTCGCCATGGCAAGTCCCGCGCCGTTCACCATGCAACCGACGCTACCATCGAGCTTGATGTAGTTCAGGTTGAACTTCGAGGCTTCCACCTCGAGCGGGTCTTCTTCGTCCAGATCGCGCAACTCCTTCAACTCCGGATGGCGATAAAGCGCGCTGTCGTCGAAGGACATCTTGGCGTCGAGCGCCACAAGTTTGCCTTCGCCGGTGACGATGAGCGGATTGATCTCCACAAGCGACGCATCGGTTTCCACGAACGCGCGATAGAGCGACAGGAAGAACGGTGCGGCTGCGGAAGCCGACGCGCCTTCGAGTCCCAATCCAAAAGCGATCTTCCGCGCCTGATAAGCCTGCAAACCAACTGTTGGATTAATGGTCTCGCGAAGAATTGCGGTGGGATCCTTGTGCGCGACTTCTTCAATCTCCATTCCGCCGGAAGCACTGGCCATGAAAACCGGCGCGGCGACCGCGCGGTCGATCAGCACGCTCAAATAAAGTTCGCGGCGAATGTCGAGACCCTCTTCAATCAGCAGCCGCTTCACGATCTTGCCTTCGGGCCCAGTTTGCGGAGTGATCAGCTTGAGCCCGAGGATTTGTCCCGCGAGCTTCTCCGCCTCTTCGGGCGACTTCGCCAGCTTCACGCCGCCGGCTTTGCCGCGGCCTCCGGCATGGATTTGCGCCTTCACAACCACGACTTTCGTCCCGAGCTTGATCGCGGCGGCAATCGCTTCTTTGGAATTAAAGATGACCATTCCGCGCGGAGTGGGAACGCCATATTTGGCGAGGATGGCCTTGGCCTGGTACTCGTGAATCTTCATCGCGCTCCCATCAGTGTTAGTATTTTCGTGGATGCAAAACACAGCAGTTTAGCTGGAACCACAGCGAGGAGCAAGGAGCCGCCGAAATGGGTGATGGTACAGCATCGTGTTGCTGACTTGGTGGCGAATGAATGAGTAGGGCGAGCCATTGGATTATTCGCTCGCCCATGTCAGAAGCTCTTGAATGTTCCAGACGTGGTCAGTCAATTGAGCCTGCATCGCAGGCGTGACTCTGAGGGTTTGATGAACGCGAACGAAGTTGTAAAAGGCCGTGAACATCGCTACGGAGGCTTTCAAGCCTTCCAGCTTCTTGCTGAAGGCATTGGTGAGCCGCGTGAAGCGACGAAGTGTCATGCGGACGCTGAGGTTTACGCGCTCGACATGACTAGTGGAAATGCGTTCTTCTTTGGGGTCTCCGCTCACGACAACTGGTATAGCGTCAATAACCTTCGTTGGCGAATACCAGTCCGGAGCCTGTCCTTCGGCGCGGCCATAAACTTTAATCAATTGGGCGAAGTCCACGCTCCCGCCAAAGTATTCTTCGACAGCGTTGAGGTAGGGTTTGAAACCATCGGTCGTAATTTGGAAATTGTGGAGCGTGCTAATTCTCTCGCTCAGGTCACGAACAAACGCAAGAGCATTTGCGGCATCGCGCTTGCCAACGTGCGACGACATAATCAACTTGCTCTCGCTGTCCAACGCAAGAAAAGTGTATTGGTCTCCCCACTCTTTCGGGTCGTCCTTGCCGCGATGCGCTTCTTTGGTATGGACGAAACTCCAAAGCTCATCAGCTTGCACGAATCTCGGTTTAAGATTGCGAATCAACTTGTCAGTGATTCTCTGGCACTTCTCCCCAACTGTCTGCAAGAGAGCGAGGATCGTCGTCTTGTGGACTCCTGTCACACGGGAGACAGCACGAACGCTCATTCCCTCAGTCAGCAACGTGACAACCTGCACGGCCTTGCTGACTTCAATAGAATGGCGGCCAAGTGGCCTGCGGCGGGGCTGAGTGAAAGTGGAGCGGCAGGAATTGCATCGGTAACGCTGAATGCGAAGGCGTCCGTAGGTTCCGAACCGCTTTGCTCCGTCGTGCTTACATCTCAGGCAGGTCATGGGGCTTCTCCTCTTGTTTTTTCGCGGGAGAAGCCCAACAATGAAGTTGTTGGGTTCAGGTGCGGGCTTCGTCCGCGCTTGGATTCTGCCTCGCCTCTAGCTCAAACTAGGGGCGAGGCTTTGTATTTCACTTCACTGCTTCGTATCCTCAGAAAGCAACTTGCGAGCCATTCGTCCATATCGCGTGTGCTTCTTCAAGGTGGCTGCTACTATCGGGTCATCTATCGCTTTGCCGAGGTCACGCAACGGAAACAATTTGATTCTCCACTGATACGTAAGACCACCGTCCCGCGATTCGATGTCTCCGCCTGTGACCAATCGCTTGAGCAGAGAGTGAATACTTGCCATAACGTTCTTCTGACCACTAAGGTCCTTGCCCATGTTCAAAAGCTGCTGTTTGATTTCTGTAGGTGTGAGCGGAACTTCAGCCGCTTGAAGAATCTGACGAGTCGCATCCGTCAGACTTATTTCACCGAGAAACTCAAGAATCGGAGAATCCTTGGGAGGTTCGGAAAGCGGGATGAGGCCGATAAGGGCCTGCTTCAACCGAGCGATGCGCCGCTCTATGTCCTCCTGCTGAATTTCGAGAAACTCAAGCTCAGTCTTGATTTTTACTGCCATCTCTTTGTATTGCGAGGCATCCATGTCAGTCACCTTGAGGTCATTATATGAAAACACCTAAGTCGTGTCAACTGAAAAAAGTTAAGTCTGAGGATAATTCAGGAGTTCAAGTACTGGTACCAAGTTGGGAATTGTCCATCGCAGACGCCCAAGAGCGGATTGCTCAGCTTACAAGGTCAATCGAAGTGTTCAAACACAACATCAGGGCGGGTGTTCCCTTTCCGAGTGATTCGGCAACGCGGGGAACCGCTAAGAGAAGGACAGCGGCGTGAGTAGGAGAGCGTCTTTAGGGATTGGCGACTCGGAAGTATAATGGGGGAGTAAAGGAGAACTAACATGAAACCCCATTACGCTACCGAGGAATATGACACGGATGGCAAACCAAGAACCTTGCCACGGAACGTACATCTTTGCGGTGCATGCAGGCCGGGTTGGCGAAGGGTTAAGGCACGCTACAGGCAAAAATTTACAAAGATGATCTATTTGTGCCTGAAACATGCCGACAAAATTGGCTTAATCTGGTGATTGGACGGGGTAGAGCAACACGCAATTAGCCCATTACCCCGAAATGCCGCTGGAGATGAAAGTCCGATGCATACACTGCGAGCGGCCGCTCTCGCCGGGCGGCGAGGCTTTTATTTGCTCCTTCGAGTGCACATTTTGCACGGAGTGCGCCCAAGAGCACCGGCACGTCTGCCCGAATTGTGAGGGCGAGTTGGTGCGGCGCCCGCGGCGCAAGGTGGCTACAACTCCATGAAACTGGACGCACAACTGAAGAGCCTGGAATCCGGTGCGGACCTGACGCGGGCGCAGGCAGAATCCGTGATGGAGGAGCTGCTCGCCGGGCGGCTTGCCGACGAGCAAATTGTGCGGCTGCTTTCCGGATTGCGGGAGAAGGGTGAGTCCGTTGAAGAGTTAGTGGGATTTGCAACGGTCATGCGGCGGCATGCACAGCCGGCATTTGTGCCGCCGCGGCGCGCGCCCGAAAACCTGGTGGACACCTGTGGAACGGGCGGCAGTGGGCGCAACACTTTCAACATTTCAACCGCCGCGGCGTTTGTAGCGGCGGGAGCGGGAGCGCGCGTCGCAAAGCACGGGAACCGCTCGTACAGTTCGCGAAGCGGGTCAGCGGACGTGCTGGAAGCATTGGGAGTTAAGGTGGATTTGCCGCCGGAAGCCGGGGGCCGGGCCATCGAGGAAATCGGGATCGGGTTCCTCTTTGCTCCCCTTGCGCATTCGGCGGCACGGCACGCATCCGCAGTGCGCAAACAGCTTGGCGGGCGCACGGTTTTCAACTTGCTGGGACCGTTGACGAATCCCGCCGGTGCCACAAATCAAGTGATCGGCGTGATCGCCCCAGTGTGGGTGGAAATGATGGCGCGGGCGCTTGCTGAACTTGGCAGCGAGCACGCTTTTGTGGTGCACGGCGAAGACGGGCTGGACGAGATTTCATTGAGCGGTGAAACGCTGGTAACCGAAGTCACGCGGGCGAGCGCGGAGGGCTGCGCGGCGGGCAAAACGAACGTGCGGATCTACAGAGTTGTGCCGGAAGATTTCGGCCTGTCGCGCGCGCCGCGGGAGACACTGGCCGGAGGTGATGCCGCAACCAACGCGACAATCGTCCGCGCGGTCTTGCGCGGAGAGCGCAGCCCCCGGCGCGACATCGTGGTGGCAAACGCGGCGGCGGCGCTGGTGGCGGCGGGACACGCTCCAGGATTCCGGGAAGGCGCGCGTCTCGCAGCGGAATCCATTGACGCGCACGCGGCGTTTGAAAAACTACTCGCGCTTGTGGAATTCACGAACCGATAGGGCCACGCCGCGAGTTCGCGGAATAAGTCCAGACGTTTTCCAATACGAAACATCCTTCTGACCCCGGCGTCCCTTTCTCCGAGAAACAGCTAATCTATTTGGACGAGTCAAGAACCTTCCCGAGATTTTGGAAATCATGGAGGACGGAAATGAGATCAAGCAAACTTTCAGGAGCGATCACAGTTGCAGTCGCACTCTGCATTTTTGTCGGGGCCGGATTGGTCTATGGATCTGCGTCAGATTTCTACCTGACATTCCGAGGGCCGAAATCTGGTGTGAACAAGAGTGAAGCCACCGGGAATATGGTGGGAAGCATCCCCGGTGCGCAATTCCACTATCAGGTGAGCGGACCACGGGAGGCCGGGAGCGGCATGGCCACGGGCCGCCAAGCCACCGGAGGAACGCCGCCACCGGCCGGCGGGCAGCCGAACGCAAGAGAGGCATCGAGTCCCAGCGTCTCGGAAAAGCGCATGCACGGCACGATCACAATCGTGAAGGAAGTTGGACCGGCATCGCCGCAACTGGCGCAGGCGATGGCCACGGGAGAAATCCTGGATTGGGTTGATTTCCAATTTGTACGGCCGGGAGCGGGCGGGACGCAGGAAGTGTATAAGACGCTTCACCTGACGGAAGTCATGGTGTCGTCCATTCAGAAGGTTGCCTCAAGTTCCAGCGGCGACCGGCCGATGGAATCGGTCACATTCACCTTTGACACGCTGAAGGCAGTGGCAAAAACCAAGGACGGCAAGACCATGGCCATGGACGATTGGATGGCCGCGAAATAAGGTCCCAAATAACGAATGTGCAATCGACGGCGGGCAGCCGGTGGCTGTCCGCCGTTTTCTATTCCTGGCTGCGAAGGGTGCGTACGGCCATCGCAAAGGCCAAAATGGAAAGCGCGACGTAGCCCGCGGCTTCGAGAGCGACGCGGTGCGGATCGCCCAGGCCGATGCTGGCATAGCGAAGGCAATCCACCTCCCAGGTAACAGGATTGAGCGAGGCAACGATGCGAAACCAACCGGGAAGCTTTTCGAGAGGATAGAACATGGAACTGATAAATACGGGAACGAAATAGAGCACGGAGGTGACGCCGTTGAACACATCGTTGCGCCGGATGCGCAGCGCAAGAAACGCATAGAGAAAGAACCAGCCCGCCGCGCCGGCCACCACTCCCACGGCGAACAGAGGCAGCAGATCCAGGCGCAGACGGACACCGAGTACGGTCGAGGCGAGGCTGACCGTGAGCGCCGCCTGGACCATGACCACAAACAAATTGAAGCCCATCTTGCCAATGAGGTATTCGGAGCGGCTGAGCGGATAGGTCAGCATCTCAAAGAAAATCCCATTGTCGCGGTCCAGAAAAAAAGACCAGGCGGTGTTCAAGGCGATGGTCAGGCCCGCCATACTGAGGACGCCGGACAGGAAAAACGAGTTGTAGTCCGTGCCGATCATGCCCTGCGGGACGCCGAGACCAAAAGAAACTCCCACGCCGAACACCAGCATGTAGAGCAAAGGAAAGCAGAGATCCCAGAACAAGAAGGTGACGTTCCCGGCGCGAATCCGCGCTTCCCGGTAAAGCACCGCGGCAATGGCGCTCATGCGGCACCGCCCTTGCGCGTCAACTCAATAAAAATATCCTCGAGGCTGGCGCCGGAGAGTTCCACGTGGAGCAAGCGTCCGCGCTCGGAGAGCGAGGAGACCCAGGCCAGGACCTCCGGCTCGCTGGCGCGCAGCGCGGCTTCGAGTGTGTTCTTCGTGATATTGCTGCGAATAGGATTGAGCCTAGCCAAATCGTGTTCGATGCCATCGGGCACACAGTCGAAGGTCAGAGCGATTTCGTAAACGCCGCCGGAAAGTTTTTTCAGGGCGTTCATGTCGCCGCGAGCGACCTGGCGGCCATGGTTCATGATGAGAATGTCGTCGCAAAGCTCCTCGGCTTCGCTGAGGATCTGCGTAGTGAGAACGATAGTGCGGCCGCGTCGCACTTCATCGCGGAATAGATCCATGACCTCGCGCTTCAGGATGGGATCCATACCGGTGGAAAACTCGTCCAGGAAAAGGACGGGAGTTTCGACCATGAAAACTTTGGCAACCTGGACGCGGCGGCGAAAACCTCCACTGAGGTCCATCACTTTGCGTCCTGATTCCGATGTGAGTCCGAAGCGCTCCATCACTCGCGCGGCCTTGGAGCGCGCCTCATCGCCGCGCAATCCGTGGAAGCGCGCGAAGGAAAGCAAATTTCCGCGGACACTGAGGAACTGGTCCACGGCGGTCTCCTGGAGGACTGAAGAAATGCGGCGGCGCACCTCGAGCGGCTTGGCCAGTACATCAAAGCCGAGAACGCGCGCGTGGCCGCTGGTGGGCCGCACCAAAGTGGTGAGCATCTTGAGGAGCGTGGTCTTGCCCGCGCCGTTGGGGCCAAGCAATCCGAAGATGCTGCCACGGGCAACGTCAAAGGTCATGCCCTCGACGGCGCGAACAGGCGCACCGCGGCGGAAGAGACCGCGCGGGGCGTAAACCTTCACCAGGTTTTCGATTTGCAAAGCAAGTTCGACCATTGCGCTCACTAATCCAAAATACAAAAAGACAGTTCAACAGAGAAAACAGCAACATGCAAAGGGAGAAAACTATAATATCTGTCCAGTGAATCGGTGCCTGAATCGAGTTTCTTCGGGACCGTTCAGTTCGTCGGATTGGGGAGGGAAATCATGGCGCGCCTTGTCATGTCCGCGTTGCTGATACTTTCGATAGCGTATCCGGCGCAAACACAGTTGTCAAATGCGCCCGCAAGAAGGGACGCCGTGCACACTGCGGCCGCAGTTCGCGACTGGCGCAGTGAGAACCAGGGCCAGGTGATGGACGAGCTGCGCGCGCTGCTTTCCATCCCAAATTTTGCCTCCGACACGCCGAACATCCAGCGGAATGCGGCGAAGCTCGTGGAAATGCTGCACGCGCGTGGATTTGAAACGCAGCTGCTGCCGATTGAGGGACGCGGGCCGGTCGTGTTCGGGAAGCTGGGAGTGCCGGGCGCCGCGCGGACAGTGATTTTCTATATGCACTACGACGGACAGTCCGTGGACCCCGCGACGTGGACAGGGACGAAACCGTACGAGCCCGCGTTGCGCGACGCGCCTTTCGAGTCGGGAGGGAAGATCATTCCCTTCCCAGTGAATCCCAAAGATTACAAGGATGATTGGAGGCTTTACGCGCGGTCGTCAGGCGATGACAAATCTCCCATCGTTGCGCTGCTGGCGGCCATTGATGCGCTGAAGGCCAAGCAAATTCCCCTCGGCGTGAATGTGAAAGTGGTTTTCGATGGAGAGGAAGAGGGCGGCTCGCCGCACCTGGAACAAACTTTGATGGCGCACCGCGAACTGCTCTCCGGTGATTTGCTGATCAATGGCGATGGGCCGGTGCACCAATCGGGGCGAATGCAACTTTTGTTTGGAAACCGCGGGATTGTGAGCGCACAGATCACGGTGTATGGCCCGCTGCACTCTCTTCATAGCGGACACTACGGAAATTGGGCGCCGAATCCGGCGATGCG